>JALRGF010000711.1 GCA_023253495.1 Verrucomicrobiales bacterium | reverse complement strand
TCTGGGCTGCGGGGGTACCGGGGGTACCGGGGGTTGAGGGGTCCGTCGGACTGGTCGGACTGGTCGGACTGGTCGGACTGGTCGGACTGGTCGGACCGGTCGGACCGGTCGGACCGGTCGGACTGGTCGGACCACTCGGATCGGTGGGCGCGTCGGCGGTGGCGGTGCCTGGTGCCTGGGCGGCGGCCTCGCGGGCGAGTTCGGAGGCGAGGGCATCGAGTTCTTTTTCGGCGGCTTGCAGGGCGGCGGTGTCATCGCCGAGGATTTTTTCCGCGGCTTGTTCCACGCCGCTGCGCAGCGAGTCCAGGCTGTTTTCCGCCTGGCGGGCGGCGCGCCGGGCGGGTTCGTCGAGTTCGGCGCGGACCAGTTCGGATGTGAGGCGGAGCGTCTGTCCGGGTTTCGGGGTTTCCTGGAGTTCCTGGAGCTGGCGGTAAAGGTCCCGGGTCATGGCGCCGTCGCGGAGGAGTTCCTCGCGGGCTTGTTTGACGCTGGTGGCGTCGGCCTGGTTGAACTGGCGCAGGGCATCGTAGAGCGTTCGCGAGACCAGCGGTTCGGACCCCTCCGATTCGTCGGACAGCCGGCTGGCGCGGTCCACCAGGTCGGCGGCGCGGGCGCGCTGGGATTCCAGGGTGTCGAGGGTGTTTTGCTGTTCCGGGGAGTCGCTCAGGGACGGGCGGCGTGGCTGGTCCGGCGGGGTGCCGAGCGACTCGGTGATTTCCTGCTGGCGGCGGGCGAGGTCGCGGGCTTCGGCGCGCAGGGTGCGCAATTCCTCGGCGAGAGGGCCGGCGCTCTCGCGGCGCAGATCCTCGCGCATTTCCTCGAGCTGCCGCTGGGTGCGGGTGCCGGCGGCGAGGGCCTGGGAGGCGTCGCCTTGGGCGGCGGCCTCGGCGGTGCGTTGGGCGTCCTGGCGTGTTTGTTCGAGCTGTTGGCGTTGGGCGGCCATGGACGACTGGGTTTCGGGGCGGTCCATGCGTTGGCGCAGTTCGTCCATGTCGGCGAGCATCTGGCGTTGTTCCTCCTCGAGCCGTTTGAGTTGGCGTCGGAGTTCCTCGCGTTGCGCCTCGTCGGCCGTCTGCAGGGCGGCCTGCATTTCCTGGAGCCGTTCGTTGACGTCTTCCTGGCGTCGGGCGAGTTCCTGCAGGCGGTTCTGGACCTGGCTCCGGGTGCGGCGTTCGGTGTCCTGCGGGGCGGCCGCCTGGCGTTCAGTTTCGTAGCGGTTTTCGGATTGTTCGAGGTCCAGTTCCTCCAGTTGGTCCTGTCGTTGTTGTTCTCCGGACGACGCTTGGCCCGACGGTTGCTGGCGGCTGCGGTTCACTTCTGTTTCGCGTTCGCGGAGTTTGAGCAGCGCCTGGTAGGCGGATTGTTCGGAGGCCAGCGCCTCGGAGAGGGCGGCGGGTGCGGTGGCGGCGGCCGTCAGCGCGTCCAACGACTTTTCCATTTCGCTGGTGGCGGCATTCCACAGCGCGGCGCGCATCGGTTCTTCGGTGGCCCCGGCGGCTTCAGTCGCCTGGTCGAGCGCCTGCTGCTGCGAGTCGCGCACGACCGCGGTATCGGCAGTCAACGTGGGAGCGGGCGGCTGGCTGCGCTGGAGCTTCCACGTCGCATTGATGATCTGTTTCTGGAGCTCGGCGAGGCGGGTGGCCGGGCTGCCCTGGGACTCGCCTTGTTCGGACGGCGGCGACTCCCCGCCATCCATGCCGGCGCCTTGCCGGAAGATTTCGTCAAACGGCCGGACCTCGGCAAAAAAGAGATCGCCTTGAGTGCGCCGGCGTTCGCCGTCCGGACCGATGTCGTCGGCCCACACGAACCAGGAATACAGCTCATCGGGTTGGGCGTTCAGCGACTCCAGCTGGAGCAGGTGGAAAAACGCCGCTTTTTCCTTCGCGGGCACGTCCTGGCCGAGCGGGATGATTTCGGCCGGCTGACCGCCGCGCGCCAGGCCGAGCCCGTACGCCAGCACGCCGAAATCGTCCCAGGCGGTCCCTTCGAAAACAATTTCCTGCAAGGCGGACGGGCGCAGGTCGCCCCGCGGCGAGGTCAGTTTGAGCTCGGGCGGGCGGTTCGGCAGCGCCTCGATGACAAAGAGGTCCGGCACCTTGTTGGAGCGGCCGTCGGCGTCGATCAGCTGCAATTCGTATGATTGGCTGATGGTCAGGGGGAGTTCAGGCAGGAGGGCGACGGCGCGTGCCGGGTCGGGTGTCAGGGTGAGCGTGGGAGTGTTGCGGTCTTTGGGGACGAGGGAGGCGCGGGCGACCGGTTTGTTGAGTTGCAGGCTGAGGGTGAGGCGGGTGCCTTCCACCGCGCTGATCCGCCGGGTGTCTTCGATCCGTTGCGGTGGCAGGCTGGTGTAGGCGGGCGGGGTGAGTTCGGCGTCCGAGCGTTCAAGGCGCGGGTGTTCGTAGACGCTGACCTTGAAATCGCGGGTGCGCCGGCCGCGGTATTCAACGCGGTAGACGAATTCCTCGGTCACCTCGGGCAGGCTGCCCCCGAAAACGGGGTCGGCCAGACCGCGGACCAGCGGCACCCGGCGCTCGGTATCAGTGGTTGTCCCGACGACGAGGTCCGCGGAGGCCGGCACTGAATGATCAAACCGCGCCATGACCGTGAAGCTCGTGCCGCGTTCGATGCTGGCGTCGCCGGGCGTGACCGTCACTCCGTCTGCCGTGGTTTCGCCGCCGAGGGTGGAGGCGAGCGGCACCCGGCGGGCCACCGGAGGAAAAAATGCGAGTGCTGCGAAACACGCGGCCGCTGCGACCGCTGCGGCCGTGCGGCCGGCCTGGGCGTGCCAGCCGGGCGCGACGGCTTCCCACGGGTGGTCGACGCTGTGGCGCACCGCGTCCTCGAACAACCGCTCCTGAAGAAAGCTGTAGTCCCCCTTTTTGTCCGGCACCTGCTGGATGGCGGTGAGCAGGCGGCCGTCGAGTTCCGGGTGACGGGCTTCCAGCTCGCGGGCGAGCCGGCGCGGGTCCGGCTGGTGGAAGCGAAAGATCAACCCGCAGGCGGCGGTGGCGGCCGCGGCCGCGGCCATCAGCCAGCCGGCGAGCGACAGCGGGACCTCGGAGCCTCGGCGGGCGAGCCACACCCCGACCCAGGTGGCGGCGGCCGCGACAGCCCAGATGACGGCCACGGCGCGCCAGAGGACGATGCGTTTCCGGCTTTCGAGGACCGGCTGCAGGCGGGCGTGGAGCAGGGAATCGATCATGGGGTGGCCTCCGCAGGGGTGGCGGCTCGGCGGGCGGCGCGACCGGCGAGCACGGTTTCAAGAAGCAGGATGAGCAGGGCGGCGGCGAGACACCAGCGCCAGAGCTTCTGGCGGCTCTCGGCCTCAATCGACGGGGGAAGCACCGCACGGGCCTCGGCCCGCCGGGCCTGCTCGACCACCTGCGCGAGCGGCACCCCGAGTGTTTCGAAATCGTCGGCGGTCAGCGGCGCGGTGCGTGACTCCAGCGGATCCAGAGTCACCGGGATCAGCCGGGTGTCCGCGCCGGCGGTCGCTTCATACAGCCCGGGAGCCTCGGTGTCATCCAAACCGGCGGCATCGGCCGCCACGAGGCGGTCGGCGCCGTCCGGAGCGCGCACGCGGACGGCCACCCCGTCCGGGGCGCCGAGGGCGAGCCGCGGAATCGGGTCGCCGACGGCAAACGAGGCGGCGGCCACGGCGGAGGCGCCGCTCCATTCCAGCAGCGAAGCGAGCCAGGGCGGAAATTTCGAGGAGACGGCCAGCTGGCTTTCCGGCGGCACCCAGCCGGCGGCGAGCACGACGAGGCGGCCGCGGCCGACGTCGGTTTCGAGAACGGCGGGGTCGCCGGAGTCGAAGCGGGCGACCACGCGCGCGCCGGGCATCCCGGCCGCCGGCAGCTTCCGGTATTTCTGAAACCGGATTTTGGTGAAGTCGCTGAAGCGCGGGTCGGCGAAGGGCGCGAAGAGAGGGTGACGGAAATCGATTTGTCCGAACATCGCGTATGACCGCGGGGCGGCCTCCTCCAGGGAGAGGCTTCCGAGGCCGGCCAGAGCGGACACGGTTTCCGCCATGCCGGGGCGGTGCAGGGCGATGCAGGCGGTCCGTCCGGCGCGGAGGCGCTCGTGCACGGTCGCGGCCACCGCGGGGGCCAGCGGCTCCGTGATGAAGAAAAATCCGGCTTGATCGGCGCGCCCGTCCGGCAGCGGTCCGTCGGGCGGATGAGTGGTGACATCCGCGACCAGCCGCGCCGTGCGCGGAAGCGCCCTCCGCAGAAAAAAGAGCGGCTGCGCCGGATCGTTGGCGGCGTCCGCGCCGAGATGAAGCACCGGCACGCGGGTCGTCGGCGGCGGGGCGGTGGCCACCCGGTTGTCAAATGGCTCGCGGTCGCCGGCGAGCCGGAGGTGTCCGGCAGCCGGCGTGCCCGACGGCCAGGGGACGGTGACCAGACGGGTCTGGCCGGGTGGGACGTAGGCGTCGACCGCCGGCCCGGCCATCGCCGATCCGGCGGCATCGGACCAACCGACTTGAAATGTCTCGCTGCGGCTGTCTGCGGCATTGGTTACCCGCACCCTCACCCCAGCCGCGGCGGCGGCCGTTTCCGCGGGCCCCGCGGAGGCCGCGGCCAGTTGCAGACCGGCATTGTCCGGCTGCTCCGGCGTCACCGGCACCAGGTCCACTTCCACGCCCACCGGCCAGTCGTACGCCTGCACGGCCTCCAGACGTCCGCCTTCCTGCAGGTCACTGATCAGGATAATGCGGCGGGAGAGGGACGCCGATGGCGCATCGCCGCCGACCAGGGCTTCAGCCGCCGCGGACAGTGCGGACGCGAGGTCGGTGCCGCGCCAGGTCGGCTCGAGGGCATCCATCCGGGCCCCCGCCTCATCCGCGCGCGCGGACGGTTCCATCCGGCGCCATTCATCAAAATCAAGGACCGTGCGGACCGCGCGGTCGAAGGCGAAAACCGCCATGTCATCGGTCGCCCCCGCTTTGCGGAGCGCGTCGCGCGCCTTGCTCCGGGCGTCCGCCCACAGGCCGTCGCGGCGCAGGCTGGCGCTGGTGTCGAGGAGAATCACGGTGCGCCCGCCGGAGGCGGCGGCCGGCGGCTGGACCGCCGGCGATTTCAGGAATGGCCGGGCGAAGGCCAGGGCGAGCAGGGCGAGGGCGAGGGCGCGCAGGAGGAGGAGGAGCCAATGTTCGATGCGGCTGCGCCGGGTCAGCCGCGGCGGGGTCGGCTCAAGAAACATCAGAGAGCTGAACGACACGCGGTCGCGTGTGGTCCGCCGGATCAGGTGGAACAGCACCGGGCCGACGACCGCCAGAGCCCCCAGCAGAAACAAGGGCGCGAGAAAGCTCATGGTGTCTCCCCTCCTTTGCGCATGCGCACCTGCCGCGTCCCGCGCTGCCGGTGTTCACGTTCCTGCAGGAACGAAAACAAGGCGAGCTCCATCGGCTGGTCGGTCGTCAGCAGATGACACCCGACGCCGAGCTTCCGGCACACCCCGCGCAACGCCTCGCGGTGCGCCGCCATCCGCCGCGCGTACCCGTCGCGCGCCGCCTCCGGGTCAAGAAACAGCGTCCGCCCGGTCTCCACATCCTCAAAAATCGACGGCGTTCTGAAATCCAAGGACACTTCCGCCGGGTCCAGCACCTGGAAAACCTCCACCTCATGCCCCCACACCCGCAACAAGGAAAGACTGCTCTCCAGACGCTCCAAGGGTGCCAGAAAATCCGAAATAACCACCATCAGCCCACGCTTCCGGGCCAGCTCCGCCATGCGCCGCAACGGCGCCTCCAGGTCGGTGGCCGCACCCCCCGCCGGCTTCTCCAGCGCCAGCATCAACTGCCGCAAATGCCCGGCCCGGTGCCGCGCCGGCAGATAGTCGCGCACCCGCTCGTCAAAACTCAGCAACCCAACCGCATCCCCCTGCTGATGCAGAAACCACCCGAAGGTCGCCGCCAGGGTGGCCGCATACTGCGCTTTGCTCCACCCGCGCGACCCAAAGGACATCGACCGGCTCTGGTCGACCACCAGATGCGCCCGCAGGTTCGTTTCATCCTCGTACTTGCGGATGAAATACCGGTCGCTGCGCCCGAGCACCCGCCAGTCGAGATGGCGTGTGTCATCGCCGGTCGTGTACGGGCGGTATTCCGTGAATTCCACGGAAAACCCATGGTACGGGCTGCGATGCAGGCCGTGCCAGAACCCCTCGACCACCATCCGCGCCCGCAGCTCAAGGCTGCGCACGGCCATCAGCGCCTGAGGGTCGATCAGGCTCATCGCCCGGGCGGTGGGGGCCGTGGCTGGGGCGGGCGCGTTCATGGATGGACGGGATGCACGGGATGGAAGGGATGGGCGGTGGCGGCGGTGCGTGGGGCGGTGGGGCGTGGAATGCCTGTGGTGCGGCGGAAGGCACGCCGCGTGCCGGTGGCGGTGGCTTCTGGCATCCCTCCGGGATGCGGATTCGGGGGTCGGGGGTCCGTGGGTCGCCGTCCTCGGAAGGGGCGGGGCCCGT
>JALRGF010000572.1 GCA_023253495.1 Verrucomicrobiales bacterium | reverse complement strand
TTCGGGATTGTGCATGGGGTGGCGGTCGGGCTGATGCTGCCGCACGTCGTGCGCCTGAATGCGACCGAGCCATCAGCGGCAGCCGTGTTCCGGGAGCTGTCGCCGGACCGGGAGCTGGCGGACCGGCTGACCGGCTGGCTGGTGGCGGCCGGGCTGCCGACGCGCCTGCGGGACGCCGGGGTGGCGGATCCGGCGCTGCTGGGGCCATTGGCGGCGGAGGCGGCGGCCCAGTGGACGGCGCAGTTCAATCCGGTGGCGGTGACCGCGGAGGATTTCGGCCGGTTGTATGCGGCGGCATGGTGACGCGCGATTTCCGTGCATTCGGTTTTGGTCCCGGCGCGGGATCGGCTAGAGTCGCGAATGGCGACATTGATCATCAAACCGCGGTCCCGGATTTTTCACGGGCACGAGTGGGTCTATGCAATGGAGGTGCAGAAAACGATCGGGCGGCCCGAACCGGGGAGCGTGGTCTCGCTGATCGACGCGAAGAACAAGCCGATGGGCTCGGCAATTTACAACCCGAAGAGCCAGATTGTGGCCCGGCGGTTTTCGCGGCGGCGGCAGAAGCTGGACGAGGCATTTTTCACGCGGCGGATCCGCCGGGCGTTCGACTACCGCGAGCGGCTGTTTGCCGGGCGTCAGCCGGCGGGTGTCTATCGCATGGTCTGGTCCGAGAGCGACGGACTGCCCGGCCTGATTGTCGACCGGTATGGCGCGCACTGTGTCGTGCAGACGCTGACGCTGGCGATGGATCAGCGGCGCGACATGATTGCCGCGGCTTTGCGTGCCGTCTGCGCGCCCGAAAGCATCATCGAGCGCAATGACGCACCCATCCGCGCCGCCGAGGGTATGGAACCGCGCACCGGCGTGCTCCACGGCTGCGTGCCACCCGCTTTCGCCCTGGCCACCCCGCACGGCAGCTTCACCGTCGACCTTCTCGGGGGTCAGAAAACCGGGTTGTACCTCGATCAGTTTGACAACTATGCCGCGGTCGCCGCGCTGGCCCGGGGGCGGCGGGTGCTCGATTGTTTCTGCAACCAGGGGGGCTTCGCGCTCGCCTGTGCGATGGCCGGGGCCACCTCGGTGCTCGGGTTGGATGCCAGCGAGACGGCAGTGGCCACCGCCACCGCCAATGCCGCGGCCAGCGGGGTCGCCGACAGATGTTCCTTCATGGCGGTCAATGTGTTCGACTTCCTGAAATCAGCGGAAAGCGCCTACAATCAGCCACCGGTGGCGGCGAAGGCGGCCATGCCCGCGAAGGCCGGGGGTGACCGCGAGGGTGACGAAGGAGGAGAAGATGGCGACGACGGTGGTGAGGAGGGCGACGACGCCCCCCGCGCCGGGGCGGCCGCGAGGGATGGCCTGTACGACCTGATCATTCTGGATCCGCCGAGCTTCACGCGCAGCAAGGGGTCGTTGCGGGATGCGATGCGCGGGTACAAGGAGATCCATCTGCGGGCGCTCAAGCTGATGCGGCCGGGCGGTCTGCTGAGCACGTATTCGTGTTCGCACCACGTGTCGCGGGCCGATTTCCGGCTGATGATCGTGGATGCGGCGATGGACGCCAAGCGCACGCTGCGCCAGGTGCTTTTCCACGGCCAGCGGCCTGATCATCCGGTGGTTCCGAGCCTGCCCGAAACCGAATACCTCAAGGGGTACACCTACGAGCTGATGGCCTCGTGGTGAGGCCGGGGAGGTGCGGGCGGCGCGCTCTGAGGCGGGGTGTGCTCTGAGGCGGGGTGTGCTCTGAGGAGGGCGTGCTGTGCGGTTGGGATGGACGTTGCCGGCGGGCTGCCGCCAGGGTGCCGCCTAACGGTAGGCCTCCATGCCCTCGCAGGTGCAGACGAGGTTTTTGTCGCCGTGCACGTTGTCGACGCGGCCGACCGGC
>JALRGF010000636.1 GCA_023253495.1 Verrucomicrobiales bacterium | reverse complement strand
CCCGGCGCCCCGGCAATCCCAATCCGCCGGACACCCCGGCGGATTTTAGTCTTGCCGGTCCGCAGGGAGGTGCCTAGTGTCGCCGGATGATTTCCAAGCGTTCCTTTCTGCTCGTGGCGGCCTGCACCAGCCCGTTCGTCCTCGGTCTGACTGCCTGCAAAAAAGGCGGAAGTGGCGCGGACGCCAATGAGATCGTCATCGGGGAGGTGGCGGCGCTTACCGGCGGCACGGCGACATTCGGCACCTCTTCGAATGCCGGCACGCGTATGGCGATTGATGAAATCAACGCGGCCGGCGGCCTGCTCGGGAAAAAGCTCCGGCTGGTCACCGAAGACGACCAGTCGAAGGCCGGCGAGGCCGGAGCGGTGGCCAAAAAACTCATTTCGCGGGACAAGGTGGTGGCGTTGCTGGGCGAGGTGGCGTCCGGGCGTTCTCTGGAAATGGCGCCGATCGCGCAGAAGGCGGGCGTACCGATGATTTCGCCGGCGTCGACCAATCCGAAGGTGACGGAGGCGGGCGACCACGTCTTCCGCGTCTGTTTCATCGATCCGTTTCAGGGCACGGTGATGGGCAAATTCGCCATTTCCCGCGGCTGGAAAAAAGTGGCCATCCTGACCGATGCCAAGCAGGACTACAGCGTCGGACTCTCGCAGTTCTTCAAGGAATATTTCGCGGCCAATGGCGGCACCATCACCAGCGAGCAGAGCTACAGCTCCGGCGACAAGGACTTCAAGGCCCAGCTCACCAAGATCAAGGCGGACACGCCCGACGCCATCTTCGCCAGCGGCTACTACAACGAGACCGGCCTGATCGCCACCCAGGCGCGCGAACTCGGCATCGCCGCCCCGCTGCTGGGAGGGGACGGCTGGGATTCCCCGTCGCTCGTCGAGGTGGCCGGACCCGCCATCGAAGGCAGCTTTTTCAGCAATCACTTTTCAACCGAGGACCAGTCGCCGCGTATCCAGGAGTTCGTGAAGAAGTATCAGGCGCTCAACGGCCGGCTTCCGGACGCGATGGCGGCGCTCGGCTATGACAGCGCGATGATCCTCGCGGATGCCATCAAGCGGGCCGGGACCACCGAGGGCGGCCCGTTGCGCGACGCGATCGCCGCCACGCGGGACTTCGACGGCATCACCGGGCGGATCACCCTGGATCCCAACCGCAACGCGAACAAACCGGCGGTCATTCTGACGATCGCGGACGGCAAGTTCCGCTACGTCGAGACGATCCAGCCCTGAGCGAGCTCTGTGTCAGCGGATCATTCCGGCCCGGCCATGTTCTTCTTTTTCTCTGAGCGCCGGGCCGCGAGCCGGGGCCGCGGTTCCGGTCCGGCCCCCCGGGGTGCCGCCGTCCCCCCGGCCCTCGCCGTTTTTAACTTCCAACGACCTGCCGCCGCTTGAGCCAGTTTCTCCAGCAGCTTCTCAACGGCGTGTTCCTCGGGTCGATCTACGCCCTCATCGCCCTCGGTTACACCATGGTGTACGGGGTGCTGCGGTTCATCAATTTCGCGCACGGCGACATCTTCATGCTCGGCGCCTTCACCGGGCTGTACGCGCACCAGCTGCTCGGGGCGTCGCTGGCCGCCCTGCCGTGGCCGCTGGCGGTGCTCGCGGTGCTGCTCATCGCCATGATCATCTGCGCCACCCTCGGGGTGCTCATCGAGTTTCTGGCGTATCGGCGGCTGCGCGACAAGCCGCGTCTCAACGTCCTCATCACGGCCATCGGGGTCTCGCTTTTCCTTGAGTATACCGCGCAGCATCCGGCGGTCTTCGGGCCGACCCAGCAACCGTTTCCGAGCCTGATTCCAAAAGGGAATATCGGCGGGCTGGGTGGCCTGAATGTCACCCTGACCCAGGTCATCGTACTGGCCACCACCCTGGCGCTGCTCGTCGGCCTGCGATTCATCGTCATGAAAACGAAGCTCGGCATGGCGATGCGCGCGCTCTCGCTGAACCCGACGGCCTCATCCCTGATGGGAGTGAACAACAGCGTGGTCATTTCGTTCACCTTCGGGCTCGGGTCGGCGCTGGCGGCGGCCGGCGGGATTCTCTACGCCTCGCTCTACCCGAGCATCGAGCCGTTCATGGGCGTGCTGCCCGGGCTCAAGGCGTTTGTCGCCGCAGTCCTCGGCGGCATCGGCAACATTCCCGGCGCCGCCCTCGGCGGGTTCCTCATCGGCATCACCGAAACCCTGGTCGCCGGCTACAGCGACACCCTCGGCATCCCATCCGGCTACCGCGACGGTGTGGCCTTTGTCATCCTCATCCTCATCCTTCTCTTCAAGCCTGCGGGCCTGCTGGGGCGATCGGAACGCGAGAAAGTCTGACCCATGCGCTACAAGTCCCAACTCGCCCTCCTCCTCGTTCTGGCTGCGAGCCTGGGGGTCTCCCTGGCGTCGGCGTCCATCGACGACTACTACCTCGACATCATGCTCAGCGTCGGGATCAACATCATCCTGGCGGTCAGCCTCAATCTGGTCAACGGCCACACCGGCCAGTTCTCGCTCGGCCATGCCGGGTTCATGGCGGTGGGTGCCTACGGGGCGTCGATCGTCACGCTGGAGCTGGGTGCCTCGCTGGCGCGGGTTTTCGGCGGGGCCGGACCGCTGGCGGACGCGGCCACCTTTCTGGTCGCGCTGCTGGTCGGCGGGGCCGCGGCCGCGCTCTGCGGCTGGGTCGTCGGGGTGCCCTCGCTGCGGTTGCGCGGCGATTATCTCGCGATTGTCACGCTTGGATTCAACGAGATCATCCGCGTCGTCCTGCAGAATACGAAAGCGGACGGACCGTTCGGCGGGGCGCTCGGGCTCAAGGGCATCGAGCCGCACACAAATTTTTTCTGGGTTTTCGGGATCGCGGCCGCGGCCGTGTACACGGTGAGCGCGGTGGTCAATTCCACCTACGGCCGCGGCTTTCTCGCCGTGCGCGACGACGAGATCGCCGGCGAGTCAATGGGGGTGAACACGGTGCGCTACAAGGTGGTCGCGTTTGTCACCGGGTCGTTCTTCGCCGGCCTTGCCGGCGGCCTCTATGCGCACCTGCGCACCACGATTTCCCCGGAGGGGTTCAATTTCATGAAGTCCTTCGACATCGTGGTCATGGTCATTCTCGGCGGCATGGGCAGCACCGTCGGCGTGATCGTGGCGGCCGTCGTCCTGACCGTGCTCAACGAGTTCCTGCGCGACTTCGAGCAGTACCGCATGATCGTGTTCTCGCTGCTGCTCATCGTCATGATGATCGTGCGGCCGCAGGGGCTGCTGCCGGCCGCGCTTTTCCGGAGGAAACAGGCATGAGCGCGCAGCTGCAGCTGGAAAACGTGTCCATCGAATTCGGCGGGTTGCGGGCGGTCGGAGACCTGTCGTTCACGGTCGATCCCGGCCAGCTCGTCGGCCTGATCGGCCCGAATGGCGCCGGCAAAACCACGGTTTTCAATCTGATCACGGGCGTCTACCAGCCGACCGCCGGCCGGATCCGCCTCAATGGCATCGACATTCCGGGGCACCAGCCGCATCAGATCACCCGGTTCGGGATTGCCCGGACGTTTCAGAATATCCGGTTGTTTCCGTCGATGTCGGTGTTCGACAACGTGCGTACCGCGATGGTGATGCACCAGCAGCATGGCATCACGCATGCGTTGTTCCGGGGGCCGGCTTTTCACGACGAGGAGGCGGTTATCGAATCGGACATCCTCGATCTGCTCGCCATTTTCCGGCTGGAGAAAGCGGCCCATGAGCCGTGCCAGTCACTGTCCTACGGCGACCAGCGGCGTCTCGAGATCATCCGGGCGCTGGCGACCCGGCCGAAGCTGCTGCTGCTCGACGAGCCGGCGGCCGGCATGAATCCGACGGAGAAGGATGAGCTGATGCGGTTGATCCGGTTTATCCGGGACAAGTTTGACATTGCGGTGC
>JALRGF010000594.1 GCA_023253495.1 Verrucomicrobiales bacterium | reverse complement strand
GCCGGCGCCCGGACCGGCGCCGTCCGCAGTGGAGGGAACGTCCGGGCCTCCGGTGGAGGCAGCCGGGTCGACGGCGCCTGCCGCGGACAGCCGGTTCGCCGGCTTCAGTTCCCGCGAGTGGTTGCGCGCCAATACCCGGATGATCATGAAAAAGGCGAGCACCTTCGCGGCCGACGGTTTCAGCGGATTCCTCGGGCTGGCCGGCTACATCGTTGGCTTCTTCCTGGTGCCGTTGTATCTCTATTATTTCCTCAAGGAAAGCGACTCCATCAAACGGACATGGAGCGACTACCTGCCCTTGACCGAATCAAAGTTCAAAAGCGAGGTGGTCGGCACCCTGACCGAGATCAACGGGTACCTGATCGCCTTTTTCCGCGGGCAGATGCTGGTCAGCCTGATCGACGGCCTGCTCGTCGGCCTGTGTCTGAAACTCATCGGCCTGCCCGGCGGCCTGCTCATCGGGATTTTTGTGGCTTTGTTAGGATTGCTGCCGTATGTCGGCAGTCTGGTCTGCTGGATTCCGGCGGTATTGATTGCGATCAGTCATTTCGGGCAGACCGCGCCCGGGCCGGGCGGGGTGCCGGGTGCGAACATTGCGGACCCGGTGACCGGCGAGGTGGTCCGGCATTACGTGAATACGTGGAGTCTGTTTCCGGATCAGATCTGGGTGTATCCGCTGGTGGTCAGCGCGATTTTTGTCATCGTGCAGCAGGTCAACAGTTTTGTGACCCAGCCGAAGATCGTGGGGGATTCGGTCGGTCTGCATCCATTGACGGTGATTTTTTCGGTGTTGTTCTGGTCGCTGCTGATCGGCGGGTTTCTCGGGGTACTGCTGGCGGTGCCGTTGACGGCGTCGCTCAAGGTGTTATTCCGGCGGTATATCTGGGAAAAGCGGCTGCAACCGGCGGCGGCGGCGGTGGCGGGCGTGGCGGAGGCTGCGTCGGCCGCGCCTCCGGACCGCCCGGCCGGCCCGGACCCGCTCTGAATTTATGAAACGTCCGGATTTATTTTTTCTTCTGCTGATGTTTTTCGGAAACGTGCCGGCGGGTGCGGATACGGTGGCGGTTGCGGAGCCAGCCACGGGCGCGGGGCCGGTGCCGGTCTGGCCGCAATTCCGGGGCCCGAATGCGCAGGGGGTGGCGGTGGGCGGCCGGTTGCCGGAGGGATTCGGGGAGGAGAAGAGGGTGTGGGTGGCTGACGTGCCGCCCGGGCATTCATCGCCGGTGATTTGGGGTGACCGGGTGTGGCTGACGGCGGTGGAGGAGGAGCAGGCGTGGCTGATCTGTCTGTCGGCGGGAGACGGCCGGGTCCTCTGGCGGTCGGCGGTGCCCGGGGTGGTCTCCGGTGATGTCCATCGCACGAGCAGTCCGGTGGCGGCGACTCCGGTGGTCGACGGCCGTCGGGTCTACGGGTATTTTCCATCGTTCGGGCTGCTGGCCTGGGACCTGGACGGGCGGGAAGCGTGGAGACGGCCGCTGGAGGTGCCCTTTGTGGTCAACGGGAGCGGGACGTCGCCGGTGATGGCCGAGGGTCGTCTGGTACTGTGTGTTGACGGCCAGGGGGGCGGGTCGTTGGTGATGGCGGTGGATCCGGAGGACGGAAAGACGCTGTGGGAGACGCCACGGCCGGCGGCGGTCAGCAATTATACCACGCCGGTGGTCTGGAAGCGCGCGGGGAGGATCGAGCTGGTGGTTTCCGGCAACCTGCAGGCGACCGGGTACACGCTGGTGGACGGCCGGGAGCGGTGGACGGTGGGCGGGCTGGAAGCGGTGAGCGTGTGTCCCTCTCCGGTGGTCAGCGACGACGCGGTTTTTCTGATGTCGCGAAGCCTCGGGGGCGGGGCCGCGCTGCCGGCGGGATTTGAGTCGTTGCTGCTCGCGGCGGATGCGGACCGTGACGGGAAACTGACGTTTGAGGAGGCGGTGCCGCTGCAGGCGGACGGGGCATTTTCGTTTGTCGACCGGGACCGCGATGGCCGGGTGACGGCGGACGAGTTGTCGGTGGCGGCGGCGTATCTGCGGCGTGCGGAGTTCGGGATGTTCGCGGTGCGCGACCCGGTGAGCCAGACCGGCGATGTGACCGGTACGCACGTGATGTGGCGCCATCAGAAGGGCATTGCCAAAGTGACGACGCCGGTGCTGGTCGACGGGCGGGTGGTGGTGGTGCAGGACGGCGGCATGGTCACGGCGACGGAGGCGGGGACCGGGCGTGTGGTATTGGAGCGTGAGCGCCTCGGAGCGGACGCGGGCGGCGATTATTTTGCCTCGCCGATCAGCGATGGCCGGCGGGTGTGTTTCGCTTCGCTGCGCGGGGTGGTGACGGTGGCCGAGGTCGGCGAGGCGCTGCGGGTCCTCGCTCAGACGAAGCTCGATGGTCCGCTGGCGGCCACCCCGGCGCTGGTCGGTCCGCGGTTGTATGTGCGGACGGCGTCCCGATTGTACGCCCTGGGCGAGTGAGGCGGTGCCGGGCGACGGCCGAGTGGTCAAGGGCACACGCTGTCGGCGTGGCGGGGGCGTGCGATGGGTCGGGAGCGGTGGGCGGCGCGCGGCGACTCAGGGGAGGCCCGCGGACTCGGCGGTCTGGCACGCACCGCGCCGGTAGATGACCCAGTACACCAGACCGACCATGCCGGCGCCGCCGATGAGGTTGCCCAGGGTGGCGGGCAGCAGGTTGTGGGCGAGTCCGGACCAGTCGAGGGAGGCGAGGTGCGGGCTGGCGCCGGGATAGCCGTCCTTGAGCAGGATGCCGAGCGGGACGAGGTACATGTTGGCGATGCAATGCTCGAAGCCGCAGGCGACGAAGGCGGAGACCGGGAAGACGATGGCAACCGCCTTGTCGATGACGGTGCGGCCGGCCATGGAGATCCAGACGGCCAGGCAGACGAGCAGGTTGCCGAGCACGGCTTTGAAGAAGATCTCGCTGAAGGGCAGGGCGCATTTGGCGGCGGCCAGCGAGACGGCGGCCTCCCCGACGGCGCCGTGGTTCATGCGGGCATGACCGGAGAGGGAGACCAGGGCGGCGAGGCCGGCGGCACCGATAAAATTGGCGACATAGACCAGGGTGAGGTTGCGGGCGAGGGTGGTGGGCGAGATGCGGCGCGAGACGCAGGCCATGAGGAGCAGGTTGTTGCCGGTGAACAACTCCGCGCCCGCGATCACCACGAGAATCAATCCCAGCGAAAAGACCACGCCGCCAAGGACCCGGCCGAGGGCGAAGCCAAGCCCGGGATCACTCACCACCAGCGTGAAAAACATCGCGCCCAGCCCGATGAAACCGCCTGCCAGCACGCCAAGCGCCAGCGTCGATAACAGCGGAAGGCCGGCCTTGACAACACCGACGTTCTCGACGCGTTCGGCGATCTCGCGGGGGGAATAACAGTCGAAGCCGAACATAGATCGGGTCACCCGATGTGACCGGAGGAATCCGGGCGGAGGTGCGGGCGATCAGCGGCGTCCCGGAGGCCCGCCGCCGCCAAAGGGAAGCCCGCCCCCGCCACCGAAGGGAGGACCGCCGCCGCCGCCGCGATCCCAGCGCGGCTGTTCGGAGGCTTTCTGCTGCGCTTCCGGCGAGAGGTTGGTGGCGGCCCATTGGGTGGCGGCATCGGCATCGGTCATACGCCAGCGCTGGACGACTTCCACCTGGGCCTGTTCGCGCTGAGTGGCGTTGCCAATGGCAGTGGCCCAAGTGATGGCGTCCTCGGGATTTTCGCGGGCGATGCTGCGCGAGAACGAACTGATCGATTCATCCTTGGCGGCACCGGAGGGCATGGCATTGAGGGTTTCGCTCGCGGCCGTGGGGTCGGATCGGCCCCATTCGCGGTAGACGCGGCCGTACGCTTCGGCCTGAGCGGTGCCGGCCGGCAGGGTGGCGGCCCAGGCCACGGCGGCCTTCGGATCTTTTTCGGCGTATTGCCGCGCCACGGTGCCGACGGCATCCTTGGCGTAATCGGCACCGGCGTGCTCTTTCACCCAGGCGGCCGCCTCGGCCGGATCCTGGCGGGTATACTGGTCGGCGACCTGCTGGAGCGCGCTGGCCTTCATCGACGGGTCGGACAGCCCGAGCGCCCACTCGGCAGCCGAGCTGATGCCGTCACGGATTTTCTGTTCGGCGAGCACCTCGACGTAGGCACCGCGGTTTCCTTCTTCCAGGCTCATGACATAGGCCGAAGCGGCATCGAAATCGCTGCGGGCCAGGCCGGTGACGAGGGCGCGGTCGAGCAGCCAGCGGTTTTCGGCGGTGCCATTTTCGCCGAGCCATTTTTTGGCGGCCTCGGGGTCGGTGCTGGCGAAGCCGGCGAGGGTGGCGGCGCTGTTGAACATGCCGTCGCGGCCGCCGAGCTCCTTCATGGCGTCGAGCGCCTTGGTGCCGTCGAGCGCGCCCCATTGGTACGTGAGCATCGGGAGGAAGCGCATGGACTCGAAGCCGGCGACAGTTTCGCGCACCGTCTTGAACGCGGCTTCGGCGTTGTCCACGCTCAGTTCCTTGATGAGCTGGGAGAAATTCATCATCGATTTCACCGGATCGGATTCACGCAGGGCTTCGCGCACGGCTTCCTGCATTCTGGCGGCGGAGATGGTGCCGTCGGCCGACCGGAAACGGGCGGCCCAGGCGGACGGGTCTTCCGAAAGCGCGGCGGCACGGGCGGCGGCGGCGGATTCGGCCGAGCGGGCGGCGGTGGGGGCGGGTGGTGCGGTGACGACGCGGGCGGCCGTCGTGGCGCCGGTGACGGGCTGAGTGGACCCGACGCTGAAACGGCCGACCGCAAAAGCGCCGGCGGCGAGGACGAGCCAGAGGCCGTGGATGAGAACCGGAGATTTCATGGTACGGTGGAATTCGACGGGTAGGACGCCGGAGGATGCACCCGTGTTCAAGAAAAGTCAGCCACCGGTTTCGGCGGACGGTCCGGCGGAGGGGGTCACCAGGGATTCGAGCAGGTGGTCCCGCTGGGTGGCGGGGACGTGGAAATGGTGCCGGAGGGCGTGGATGGCGGCGCCGCCGCCGGCCGGCCGGATCCCCTGGGTCCGGGCCAGTTCGCTTTCAAAATGAAGGATGGCGCGCTGGTCGGGATCCCGGGAGTCGAGGTAATCAAGGGCGCGCCCGAGCAGGTCGAACAATTCCGGGACCGGGGTGTCGCGTTCGGCGACGTGTTCCAGGAGGTGGACGAAGTAGGAGGCGGCGAGCACGCGGCGCCACGACCCGCGCAGGCCGAGGCGGTGGTGGGTCACCGCGGCTTCGCGCAGGGAATGGAGGTCGGAGCGCCGGCTTTCGGTGAATGCGAGGTCGGCGCTGACGAAAAGGTCGAGGCGTCCGGAGAACGGGCTTTTCGGGCGGAGGGCCCCCTTGGCGACCGTTTTGATCAGGCCGCGCTCCTCGGAACACCAGGTCACGATCAAGCTGGTCTCGGTGAGACGGGTCCGGCGGATGAGGATGGCGCGGGACGGGGTCAGAAGCCGGGGAAGCGGAACGGCGAGGGTGGTGGTGCGGGGCGGCGCCGGTGTCAGTTGGCGGATACCGATGCGGTCGGACTGGCGTCAGCCGACCTCAGGGGAGGAGCACGATTTTGCCGGAGGCCCCGGGGGCGAGGACGGCAGTGTGGGCGTGAGCGGCTTCGGCGAGCGGGAACGAGCGGCTGATGACCGGGGTGAGGGAGCCGGAGGCCAGGCCTTCGGCCAGTCCGGTGTGCACGGCGGCGAGTTCCTCCGCGGTGGCATTGAAGAGGAGCAGTCCGCGCACGTCCGCCTCGCGCACCATGAGGTCGCGCGGGTTGATTTCGACCGGGCCGCGGCAGCCGATGACGATGATGCGGCCGCGTTTGGCGACGAGGCGGGCGTCGTGGCCGAGGTTCCGGTTGGCGAGCATTTCGAGGATGATGGCCGGGCCGGCGCCGCCGGTGAGCTCGGGCACGGCGTCGAGGTAGCCGGCGGCGGTGTGGTCAAGCACGTGGTCGGCCCCCTCGGCGCGGACGAGGTCGGCTCCCGCCGGCGATCCGGCGGTGGCGATGACGTGCAGGCCGAGCGCGCGGCCGATCTGCACGGCGGCCAGACCCACACCGCCGCTGGCCCCGTGGATGAGCACGCTTTCGCCGGCGCGGGCATCGGCGCGCTGGACCAGGGCGCGCCAGGCGGTCGCATACGGAATGCCGATGGCGGCTCCCTGTTCGGCGCTCAGGCGGTCAGGCAGCCGGTGGGTGGCGGCGGCCGGCGCCACCGTCCACATGGCATAGGTGCCGCTGATGCTCGACGAGGTGTATGCGCGGTCGCCAGGCTCCCATCCTTCCACCCCGGGGCCGACGTCCTCGACGGTGCCGGCGCAGTCGGTGCCCGGGGTCCAGGGGAGGGGAAGAGCGGGATTGGAGCCGCCGCGCTGGTATGTTTCAACCGGATTGACGCCGATGGCTTCCACTTTGAGGAGGATTTCGCCCGGGCCGGGTGAGGGGACCGGTATTTCCTCCAAGCGGAGAACCTCCGGACCTCCGAATTCATGGACGCGGATCGCCTTCATCATGGCAGGCACTCTGCCACATCAGCGGAACCACGCGAGCGGATAGAAAAACAACCACCCGAGCAACAGCAGCGGTCCGAGGCACCAGAGCACGAGCGACCAGAGCTGACGTTCGTTGACGTCCTCGCGGTCGTCGGGCAAAGCAGCCACCACGCCGGCCACCGTGATGAGGAGCAGGAGCAGGCCGGCGAGGTCGACCGGATAGCCGCCGGCGCTCTGCCACGGGAGGGTGCCGCTGCGCACGGCGTCCAGCCAGTAAAGGCCGGCGCCGATCCACCCGAGAGTGGAGCAGGCTATGGCGATCAGCCGTTTCCGGCGCTCGAGCTGGCGGGTTTTCATGCGGGGAACCGGCATTTAGCGGGTCGCCGGCGCGGGTGCAACGGCGATTGCGGTGCTTCGCGGCGCTTGGCGTGGCCGGGAGGACCAGGAGCCGGGAGTCACGGGGCGCGGCGGAAGGCGAGCAGGTGGGTGGCGGTGCGGACGTAGAGGGTGTCGCGATCAATGGCCGGGGTGACGTAGGCCGCTTCGCCCAGATCGTGCTGGTGCGTGCGGGTGAACGAATCCCCGGCGGTAACGACGCTCAGCAGGCCGCGGTTGGAGAGCAGGTAGAGGCGGCCGTCGGCGGCGACCGGGGAGGCGCTGTACTGGCCGGGGGCGTCCAGGCGTTCGGTGTAGAGCACGGTCCCGTCCGCGGCATTGACGCTGCTGAGCACCCCGCCGTTGCGGACGAGGTAAAGCCGTCCATCAAGGAACAGGGGAGTGGGGATTTCCGGGATCTGGCGGTGCAATTCCCAGGTGGCATGGGAAACGGTCACGTCCCCCGATCCCCCCGGCCGCAGGGCCATCAGCCGGGGCTTGCCGGGGCGGTTGACGACGGCGGTGGCAAATTCCTCGCGGGTCCAATGCCCGTCCTGATCGGTGTCAATGGAAGCAAACATGCCGTCAAGCCGCTGCCGGCGCGCCTCCGGATCCGAGGGCAGCGGAATGCCGTACCCGGGGTGACCGGGGGCCAGTTCGGGCCGCAGCGGGAAGGTGAAGGGGCCGGTCATTTCCGCGCGCTGCAGGCGACCGTCGCCGCTTGCATCAAATGTCATGACCGATTCCCAGAGCGGCTGCGGGTCGATGGTTTCATCCGCACCGCCGCCGATCTGGGACGACGACACAAAGACATGGCCGGCACCGACCACCGGCTGGGCAATGGTTTCGCGCGAAAAGCCGGTGGCGTGCCAGCGCTCCTCGCCGTTCACGGGGTCGACGCCGGCCACCCGCCCGCTGCCCAGCACGACCAGTTCGTCACGGCCATCATGCGACCAGAGGGCCGGTGTGGACCAGCCGCTGCGGACCAGCGGCCGCGGCGATTCCCAGCGGGTCTCGCCGGTCGCCGCCGCCACCGCCAGGATGGCCGAACGGCTGAGCGTGCTGCCCTCAAGGTTTTCCTCGGTGTCGAGGACCAGAATCACGCTGTCCCGGTACGCCACCGGAGAGGTGGCCGTGCCATAGAGGCTTTTGGGCGTCGGCAGCGCGCGACGCCACAGCTGCGTGCCGTCAAAGTCGTAGCAGAGCAGCCCGAACGACCCGAAATAAACGTGCAGACGGCCGTCGAGCGCCAGCGGGGTGGAGGCCGCCGGACTGCTGGTCTCATGCACGCGTTCGAGCGGGGCTTCCGGCGCTTCGCGGCGCCACGCCACCGTGCCGGTGTCGCGGGCAATGGCCAGGGTGACAAGCCGTCCGTTCTCCACCCCGGTCAGAACCAGATACCGGCCGGCCACCACTGGCGAAGACAGGC
>JALRGF010000540.1 GCA_023253495.1 Verrucomicrobiales bacterium | reverse complement strand
TCCTGTTCGACGGCGAGGTCGACCAGGCTGCCGGTGCCGGAGATGCCCTCGTTGTAGATGATTTCGAACTCGGCCTCGGTGAACGGCGGAGCCACCTTGTTTTTGACCACTTTGAGTTTGGTCATGGTGCCGGGGACGGTGCCGTCGGTCGCCTTGCTCTGACCGATGCGGCGGATGTCAATACGGACCGAGGCGTAAAATTTCAGGGCGCGGCCGCCGGGGGTGGTTTCCGGGCTGCCGAACATGACGCCGATTTTTTCGCGGATCTGGTTGGTGAAGATGACGCAGGTGCGCGCCTTGGAGATGAAGCTGGTGAGTTTCCGCAGCGCCTGACTCATCAGCCGGGCCTGCGCGCCGACGGTCGAATCACCGATGTCGCCCTCCAGCTCGTTCTTGGTGACCAGGGCGGCCACCGAGTCGAGTACGATGACGTCGACGGCATTCGAGCGCACGAGTTGCTCGACGATCTGGAGCGCCTCCTCGCCGGAGCTCGGCTGGGAGACGAGGAGGTCGTTCATGTTGACCCCGAGTTTTTTGGCATATTCCGGATCGAGAGCGTGTTCGACGTCGATGAAGGCGGCCAGTCCGCCGCGCTTCTGGGCCTGGGCCACCGCCGTCAGGGTCAGGGTGGTTTTGCCGGACGATTCGGGGCCGTAGATTTCGATGATCCGGCCGCGTGGGAAGCCGCCGACGCCGAGGGCGCGGTCGATGAGCAGGTTGCCGGTGGGGATGACGTCGATGTCGACCCGGTGGTCATCACCCATTTTCATGATGGCGCCCTCGCCGAAATCCTTCTGGATCTGCTGGATGGCCAGATCGAGCGCCTTGGCCCGCACGGCATCCATCTTGGATTCGGCGGGGACGGCGGAAAGGGTGGTGGTTTCGGAAGTGTCTTTTTTGGCCATGGCTGTGAGGGTGGATCAGGTGAGGAGTCTGGGAAAGTGCAGGATGCGGGCGGCACCGGGAAGAGGGTGGAGCCGTATATGTTCAAAATACCAATTTCGCTTTAAGGGAAGCTGGCGTGATTGCGAGTGATTTCTTGGGGATTTTTTTCCGCGGGCGGACGAAAGCCGGGCCCGAGTGGCCAAACGGGCGATCGGACCGGGTGAGGGAAGCGAGCCGGGATCTTACGGTGTCGTGGACGGCCGTTTTTCAATCGGCACCCGGGGCCATGGGCCGGGCTGGCGTCTTGATGCGGGGTATGGCGTCCGATGGAGGCGGCGCTCGTCTGGGGGGGCTCAGGAGCCGCGGGTTTCCCCGAGGAGCTGTCCGACCTCCAGCCGGGTCCCGGCGAGGAATTCGCGGGCGGGGAGGCGTTTCTGACCTTCGGTCTGCAGCGAGGTGAGGCGGAGGGCGAGGTGACCGGTGGCGACGACAACCGACTCGCGGTCCACGGCGACGATCTGGCCGGGGCGGTGGGCGTCCGGCTGGCCCGGGTCGGCCGGCAGGGGGACGACTTGGGTGGGAGGAAAGATTTTGAGCAGGCGGCCGCCGTGGTCGGCGGGCAGGAGTGTGTGGGTGCCGGGCCACGGGTGGTAGGCCCGGATGAGGCGTTCGAGCTCGACGGCGGGCTGGGACCAGTCGAGGCGGGCCGCGGTGCGGTTGAGTTTGGCGCAGTGAGTGACGCGGTCCGGCGGTTGCGGGTGGCGCGGGGCGGTTCCGTTTTCGAGCAGCGGCAGGGCGCGGGCGAGTGTTTTCGGGGCGAGGTCGGCGAGCCGGTCGTGGAGCGACTGCCCGGTGTCCTCGGGACGGATCGGGGTGGATTCGGCGAGCAGGGTGTCACCGGCGTCCATTTCCCGGACCACGTGCATCACGGTGATGCCGGTTTCGGGGTCGCCGGCGGCGAGGGCGCTCTGGATCGGGGAAGCGCCGCGCCAGCGCGGGAGCAGTGAGGCGTGCAGGTTGATGCAGCCGAGCCGCGCGCCCTCGCGCAGGCGACGGGGCAGGAACTGGCCGTACGCCATGACCACGATGAGGTCGGGCGGCGGGGTGAGCAGGGCGTCGAGGGCGGCGGGGTCGTTGATCCGCTCGGGCTGGAAAACAGGCAGCCCGGCGGCGCGGGCGACGGTTTTGGTGGCGGGCGGGGTCAGCGTCTGCCGGCGGCCGGCCGGTTTGTCCGGCTGACAGACGACTCCGGTCACGCGGTGGCCGGAGTGCTCAACCAGCCAGCGGAGCGCGGGCACACCGATTTCGCCGGTCCCGATGAAGAGGATGGTCATGGGAGCCTGTCACCGGTCCTTGTCCTCGCGGACGTGCTCCATCCAGTCGGGCCGGTTGCTGACGCGATTGAGGATGTCGCTGAGCACCTGAACGGGCGAGCGCAGGGCGTCGATGTCCATGACCATGTGCTTGTGGTAATGGTTGAGCATCGGCTTGCTTTCCTCCTCGTAGGTTTTGATGCGGCGGGCGATGGTTTCGTCGCTGGCGTCGTCCCAGCGGTTTTCCTTGAGGGCGCGCTTGCGCAGCCGGCGGCGCAGCTCATCGCGGTTCGGGCAGGAAAGGTGGAAGACCTGCAGCACTTCGATGTGCTGGTCCATGAGTTCCGCCTGGGCGTGGTTGCGCGGGATGCCGTCGAGGACCAGAAAGTCGATATCCGGCTTGAACCGGTGGGTGCGCACCTCGTCGTCGATCCGCGCTTTCCAGAGCTGGACGGTGAGTTCGTCGGGGACCAGTTCGCCTTTGGAAGAATAGCGGATGAATTCCTGACCCAGCGGGGTGCGGGTGTCGAGGGTGCGGAACACATCACCGCAGGCCTGATGGAAGAAGCGCGGGATCGCGCCCAGGGCCTTGCCAATCGTGCCTTTGCCGCTCCCCGGCGCGCCGAAGACGAGGAAGGTTTTGAATTTCTCTGGAATTTCGATCATGCGGGCAGCCGGTCGGGACCCGACCGGAAAGGGTGAACATTCAGGCGTCAGCCCCGAGTTGCAATCAGGGAATGGCCGCCGTTGTGATTCCGCCGCCCTTCGTTATGATATCCGCCATGAACTCAAAGAATTGTCGCTGGATGATCTGGTCGCTGGCACTGGCGGCCGTGCCGATGGCGGCCTGTGAGCGGGCCGCTTCCACGCCCAAGCCGGAGGTGGCCGCACCCGCCGTATCGGCAGCGGCCCCGTCCGCCAAAGAGACCGGAAGCCCTGCCCCCGATGTCAAACCGGATCCATCCATGAAGAAACCTGATTTCACCGTGCCCTCGGACGAGGAACTGAAGAAGAAGCTCACGCCGCTGCAGTGGAAAGTGGTGCGTGAGGAGGGCACCGAGCGGCCGTTCCAGAACGAATACTGGGACAACCATCGCGACGGCCTGTACGTCTGCATCGTGTCCGGAAAGCCGCTTTTTTCCTCACGCGACAAGTTCGACAGCGGAACCGGATGGCCAAGTTTCACCAAGCCGTTGGACGGCACCGATGAGATCGTGACCAAGGAGGACCGGAGGCTGTTCAGCGTGCGCACCGAGGTGCGTACCAAGACCGGAGACACCCATCTCGGGCACGTTTTCGACGATGGCCCGGCCCCGACCGGCCTGCGCTACTGCATGAATTCGGCGGCGATGCGGTTCATTCCGCGGGAGAAGCTGGCCGACGAGGGGTATGGCGCGTACGTGGCTCTCTTCGAGGCAGCGGCTCCGGAGAAAAAGTAGCCGTTCGGCCCGTCCCGGTGCCCGTCCGTCGTGTTCCCTGAAGGGTGGAAGTATGGAACTGCTGGTCATCCGACATGCCAAAGCGGAAGCGCACGGGCATCCGGGTGGCGATGCGGCACGGGCGTTGGTGGCAAAGGGTGAGGCGCAGGCGGAGCGGATCGGGCGGTTTCTGCGGCGGATGGAACGTCTGCCGGATCTCACTTTGACCAGCCCGCT
>JALRGF010000510.1 GCA_023253495.1 Verrucomicrobiales bacterium | reverse complement strand
CGCTCCAGCGCCGGGCCGAGACTCCAGAAAAGGGTGATGGCGGCGACAAGCACCGGCAGGAACGCGAGCCATTCGAGACCCGGGCGGAGCCGGCTGCGGCGGCGGGCCGGCTGGCGGCTCCAGAGCCAGCCGGCGAGCATGGCGACAAGCGGGATGCCCACGGCGCAGAGCAGGACCGACGGCACGCGACGTTCGAGCAGCGGGGCGAGCCAGAGGGCGGCAAGGAAACCGAGCACCACGGACGGGAGCGACGCCATGATTTCCATGGCGGGTTTGACGATGCGTTTGATGTCGGCCGGCAGGAAATGGGCGGTGTAGATGGCGGCGAGCAGGGCGATGGGCACGGCGAAGACCATGGCCCAGAGTGTGCCCTTGAGCGTGCCGAAGATCAGCGGCATCAGAGAGAGTTTGGGTTCGAATTCGTCGTTGCCGCTGGTGCTCTGCCAGACGTAGTCCGGCTTGGCGGCGCCCTCGTACCAGACCGGCCGGAAAAACGCGGCCGCACCCGCTTCCGGGTGAGGGTCGTGAATTTCGTACAGGTGGAGCGCGCCCCGGGGATCGAGGAAGCCGGCGTGCTCGAATTTGCCGTCAACCGCGATGGCGCCGGGCGTGAAGGGCAGGGTGTCCTGCCAGCGGGTGATGGTGGTGGTGGCGTGGCGCAGGGTGGCGTGGGAGCCGCTGGCGATGAGGAATGATTTGTTGCGCTGGCTGGCGACGAAATGCGCGGCCCCACCCGGGAGCGGCTCCAGCTCCTTGGTGCGGACGAAGACGCGTTGCTCACCGCCGGGAGGCACGTTCAGGCTCCAGATCCGCATGGCGCCGGCCGGATTGGTGAAGACGAGGGAGACGTCGCCGAAGACGAAATCCATGGAGGCGATTTCCGGGGTGCCCGGGGAAGCGCCTTCCATCGGGGTGAATTCCTGGCGCAGTGCGAGGGTGTCGTCGTCGCGGAAAAAGTACTCCACCGTATTCGTGGTGGTGCTGACGATCACGGCGTCGCCAGTGCGCGGGACGCGCAGGCGGGTCGGCTGGCCCTTGAGTTGCGGGGTGAGGTCGATGCGGGCCACTTCTTCGAGTTCGCCGCGGCCCATCAGGCTGCGTTTCTGGCTCAGGAGGAGGGCATGCAACTCGAGGCGACCGTCACGTTCCTGCTTGGCCGCAAAAATCTGGTCCTCGCCCGATCCGCCGAAATCGAGGTCGACAATCTGCCGGCCCGGTTCCCCGAGGGCGAAGAACGACCCCATTTCCACCTCCGCCGAGACTTGGCGGGTGCCGGTCTCGTCGACCTCGGTCGTGTAATTCACCGCGAATGATCCGACCTGGCCGTCCGAGGTGCCGAGGAGAACTTTCTGGTCGCCGGCGTGGTAACGCCACGCGGTGACCGAGGCGCCCTCGGGCAGGTCCAGCGCGTGCTCAACCGCCGGTTTGCGGCCGGCCCGGTCGATAAATCGCACGGTGCGGTCGCCGTCGTAAGTGAATGGCAGGAGCGACCATTCATCGAGGCCGATGACCGGCGGGGTGTTGCCGGGGGCGGGGGTGCCGGCTTCCGTGGGGGAAGCCGCGGCCAGCGGCACGGTGCCGGCCGGCGAAACCCGGGCGCTCCGGAAAAGCGGGATGACTTCGAGGAGGATGAAGAGACACATTCCGAAGACGGCGAGCACGATGGCCATACCGCCGAAGCGGATCAGGAACGTCATGAAGCGGTCGAACCGCAGCGTGGCTTTGGCCACCAGGAAACGCTCGGGAACGGGAGCCGGCATGGGGATGTGTGGGTCGGTCGGTAGCGAGTCAACCGGGAGCTTGGGGCGTGCCGGCCGGCGCGGGGAGGCGGGTCGCGCGGCCGGCGGGGCGACGCTTCGCGTCGCCTCCGGTATTTATTTCTTTCCGGAAAGGACCTTCTGATCGTCGGCGGCCACCTTGGCCGGGATCGGGTAATAGCCGTCCTTGACGACAATCTCCTGGCCTTCCTTCGAAGCGACGAACTTGAGGAATTCCGAGGTCAGTTTGTCCAGCGGGGCACCGGGTTTTTTGTTCACGTAGACGTAGAGGAAGCGGGCCAGCGGGTAACTGCCGCTCAGGCAGTTTTCATAGTTGGCCTCGACAAATTTCCCATTGGGTTTTTCCGCCAGCGGCAGGGCGCGCACGCTGGAGGTGACGTAGCCGATGCCGGAGTAGCCGATGCCATACTGGTCGGCGGAAATCCCCTGGACGACGGCACTGGAGCCCGGCTGTTCCTTGACGGTGGCTTTGAAGTCACCCTTTTTCAGGGCGACTTCCTTGAAGAACCCGTAGGTGCCGGAAGCGCTGTTGCGGCCGTAGAGCGAGAGCGCTTTGCCAGCCCACGGCGCCAGGCCGACCTGGTCCCAGGTGGACACATCCTTGCCGCCCGCTTTGAAGGATGACGAGAAGATGCTGTCGACCTGCTGAAGCGAGAGCCCCTTGATCGGGTTGTCCTTGTGGACGAACACGGCGAGCGCGTCGATGGCCACTTTGACCTCAACAGGCTGGTAGCCGAACTTTTTC
>JALRGF010000447.1 GCA_023253495.1 Verrucomicrobiales bacterium | reverse complement strand
TAGCGGCTCAGTCGACCGTATCCGCATCCGAAATCCAGAATCCGACGCGGCCGCCCGCCGGCGGTCTCGCCGAGGTCGTGAAGCATCTGGCCGATCTGCTGGACCGCGATATATCCTTCGTGCAGCTGGGCGATGCCGGCGTCGATCGGGGTGTCCCGCTTGAAGGCGATGTGCTCGACCAGTTCGGCGTCGGGCAGGGCGGTGTCGTGGTGCGGATAGATGTGCCGGTGCCAGAGGTCGAAGTGGGAGCGGGCGGTGGTCGCCCGCAGTTTTTCGGTGCCCGCGAGCTTCGTTTTGAGCGTGTCCCGGGTGGCGCGGATTTTGTCGCGCTGGGCCCGGACGGCGGCCAGTTCCTCCCGCAGGCGATCGATTTTTTCTTCGGGTTTCATCCGTGGTGGTGCTGCATAAGCGAATCTTCAACTTGCCTTGAAACTACAGGAGTTCAACGCCTCTGATCCGGTCGTCCGGGCGGATCCCCGAAAAAAAGCCGCGCCGTCCGGCGGGGACGACGCGGCGGCGGGGTGAATGAGCTGGTGGCTCAGGCCTTGAGGTACGGTGATCCCGGAGCGGTCATCTGCTGGTGGATCCAGGCGTAAGTGCGGGCCATGCCGTCGCGCAATCTGACGGACGGTTCCCAGCCGAAGTGTTTGATAATCAATGTGTTGTCACTGTTGCGGCCAGCGACCCCCTTGGGGGCATTGAGGTTGTAGTTCCGCTTGAGCTTGATGCCGGCGATGTCCTCGACGATGTCGACCAGCTGGTTGATGGAGACCAGCTCGCTGCTGCCGAGGTTGAGTGGTTCGACGACGTCGTTCTCGAGGAACATGACAGTGCCGTGCAGGCAATCGTCGATGTACATGAACGAGCGAGTCTGGTGGCCGTCGCCCCAGATTTCGATTTCGTGGTTTCCGGAGAGCTGGGCGGCGATCACCTTGCGGCAGACGGCGGCGGGGGCTTTTTCGCGGCCGCCTTCCCAGGTCCCTTCCGGGCCGTAGACGTTGTGGAAGCGGGCGACGCGCGTCTGCAGGCCGAAGTCCTCGCGGAAGTGGCGGCACATGCGTTCGGAGAAGAGTTTTTCCCAGCCGTAGCCGTCCTCGGGCATGGCCGGGTAAGCGTCCTCCTCCTTGAGGGCGGTGACATTCGGGTCGCGTTGCTTGTCGGCGTTGTAGACACACGCCGACGACGAGTAGAAAAACCGTTCCACGCCGGCATCCTTGGCGGCCATGAGCATGTGGGTATTGACGAGGACCGAGAGCATGCAGAGCGCGCGGTTGTTTTCGATGAACCCCATGCCGCCCATGTCACAGGCGAGGTTGTAGACGTGCTGCATGCCGTCGACCGCCGCCTCGCAGACTTCGCGGCGCGAGCAGTCGGCGACGCGGTTGTCGGCGAAGTCGTGGACCTGGTACCATTCGTCGAATGGTTTGATGTCGACGGCGCGGATCTTCGGGTATCCGAGTGATTTGAGGTGCTGGACGAGGTGGCCGCCGATGAAGCCGCCGGCGCCGGTCACGACTACGGAATTTCTGTTCATGAGGAAAATCGGGAATTGGTGGGTGGAAAAAAGAGGTGTTCTTGGTCGGGCGGCTCAGCCGAAGTTTTTACGGTTCACGTACAGGTAAAGCACGGTGATGGTGGCGAAGGCGGCGTGCATGACCAGCGCGAATTCGAAATACCATCCGGCCATCCAGCTGAGGGCGACGCCGGTGCGGTAGGGGGCGTCATCGGTCAGATTGCCGACCAGTCGTTTGGCGCGGCTGAAGCCGGAGCGATCGAGCGGCTGGTCGTCGTGCCCGGCGCCGTGCCGCAGGGTTTCGCGCAGCCACGTGACCACGCTGAAAACCTGTTTGGGAACGAGCGACCAGACGAGGATGGCGGGTTTCCAGGAGTCGGGGACGAGGGCGGTCGGCTGGCTCAGGGCGGTGACGCCGAGGGCGCCGGCAAGGACCAGGGAGAGTGTCAGGTCGCACGATTTGTCGAGGACGTGGCCGAAACCGGACGTGCGGCCGCTGAGGCGGGCGACCACGCCGTCGGAGCAATCGAAGGCGCAGGACCCGAGCAGCCCGACGAGCAGGGCGAGGCCGCCGACGAGCGGGGTGGTGCCCGGCAGGCAGGCGACGGCCACGCCGGCCAGGCCGCAGGCGAGGGCGGCGACGGTGAGTGTATTCGGGCTCAGGCCGAGGCGCAGGGCGGCCCATGAGATGAGGGAGCCGACGCGGTACCCGAATTGTTCGGCGACCCAGAAGCAGTTTCTGCTGCGGGCGTTCCAGCAGTCGCGCAGGGACGGCGGGTGGGGTCGGGTGGCGGGGGTCACGGCTGGGCGGGGTCGGGGGATGGGGAGGATTCGGAGGAGCCGTGGGCGGCCGGCGGGTGGCGGGCCCAGCGGTCGAGCGCCTCGGTTTCGCGTCGGAGCTGGGCTTCCAGGATGCGGAAGGAATTGTCGAGGATTTTTTTCTTGATGCTGGTGGTGCTGACGCCCGGGGTGTACGGCAGGTAGACCACGGTGCCGCCCTGGGATTTCATCCATTCCAGGCCGTTGAGGTGTTTGCCGACCCAGTCGTCGCCGATGGTGACGACGGAGATGTGGTGGGCCTGGAGGAGCGGGATCGGGACGAGTTCGTGCTGCACGACCACCTCGTCGCACCAGCGCAGGGCGCGGACCAGTTCGAGACGTTCCTCGAACGGGATGATGGGTTTCATGCCTTTGTAGGCCTCGATGAGTTCGTCGGTGCTGACGCCGACGACGAGGCGGTCGCCGAGCTCGCGCGAGCGGCGGATCATGTTGATGTGGCCAAGGTGGAGGAGGTCCCAGCTGCCGGAGGTGTAGACGGATTTCATGGCGGCGCGGCGGCAGCGGGGGCGAGGCCGAGGGTGTCGGCGTGGGTGGTGAGGCGGTCGGCGAGATCGAGGTGGTCGTCGACCGAGGTGTGGCCGAGGTGGGCGATGCGGACGAGGGAGGGGTCTGGTGACGGGAGGATGAAACAGGATTCGGCGGCGAGGGCGTGGACGAGGGCGATGGCGGGGGCGTTGAAACGCAGAGCGGTGAGGCAGATGGATGGGTGGCGGGCGGCCCCGGACCAGCCGCGGGTGCGGGCAAGACGGTCGCGGAAGGCGGCGGCTTTGGCACCGACGCGGGCGCGTTCCTCCCCGGCGAGCGGGGCGGGGTCGAGCGAGTCGAGCCGTCGGTCAAGCTGGATGTAGAGCTGGGCGGCCGGGCTCCATGGCGGCTGGCCGCGGAGGACGCTCTCGAGGTGGCACCGGGCGTCGAAGTAGAAGCTCAGCGGGCGGTCGGCCGGTGGTCCGAGCGACGGGCGGGTGATGAGGAAGGCGAGGCCGGGTGGCAGGCACAGACCTTTCTGGCTGCTGATGACGGCAGCGTCGACGTGCCAGGCGACCATGTCGAACGGGTCGGCGAGGAATGACCCGATGGCATCGACGAGCAGGCGGGTGCCGGCTTGGTGGCAGAGGGATCCGAGGCGGGCGAGGTCGACGATTTCGCCGGTGGATGTTTCGTGATGGACGGCGAGCACGGCATGGTGGCGGCCGGAGGCGATGGCGGCCTCGATGGCGGGCCACGGCGGTTCGTCGTGCGGCGCCCATTCCACGCTTTCGACGGGCAGGCCGAGGCGGACGGCCATGTCAAACCAGCGGTCGCCGAAAGTTCCGGCCTGGAGAACGAGCAGCCTTGGCCAGCGTGGCCCCCAGTTGGCGAGCAGGGCCTCGACGGCGCCGGTGCCACTGGCGGTGAACGAGAGGGTGGTGCCGTCGGCGGCGCCGGCGAGGGCGGCGAGGCGGTGGTGGCAGCGGGTGACGAGCGCGCCGAATTCCGGGGTCCGCGCGTAAGGCACCTCGTGGGCACCGGCCTCAAGGATGGCGGGCTCGAGGTTGCCCGGGAAGACGAACAATTTCACGGCGGCGGCAGCGGGGGGTACTGGGCTTCGTCCTCGCCGCGCAGGGTGAGGACAGGGGAGAGGGTGGCGCGGAATCCGAAGCGCTGGTAGAACGCCTCGAGACCGGGCAGGGCGGTCAGAAAAATTTTCATGTATCCGCGGCGCCGGCATTCGTGCACCGCGGACTCGACCAGCCGCGACCCCAGCCCCTGGTTCTGCCAGGCCGGATGGACCATGACGTCGCAGAGGTAATAAAAATAGGCGTGGTCGGTGACCACGCGCAGGAATCCGATGAGGGTGCCGTGATGGCGCAGGGTGACGGAAAGAGTGTGGCGCAGTGAGGTGGCCTCCCGGTCCTCGGAGCGCAGCGAGCGGTGAAACACCGCGGCCGCCGGAAAACGCATCGGGGCGTCGTTCATGGCGTCGAGCAGCGCCTCCAGCTCGGCCACGGTGACGTCGCGGTCGTCAAAGCGGAAGACCGGAGGTTCAGAGGCGTCGGCGGTCATGCGGGGGGAGTGGTGGAAGATGGAGCGGCGCTGGCCGCGTGCTGACGGACGGCGGCGAGCGCGGCGAGCACGTCATCGGCGGTGTGGCGCGACATCAATTCGAGCCCGCGGGCGATATTGGCGTCGACCGGATGGATCGGCTGGTAATCCGGGTCGTTCTGCCGGTGAAGGACGTGTGAGAACTGTCCGCTGGGGGCCCAGAGCGGGAGTTGACCGGATCCGTAGAGGGCGACGAGCGGGACCCCGAGGGCGTCGGCGAGGTGGGCCGGGCCGCTGTCGAGGGCGATCACGGCTTCGCAGCACGAGAGGTTCCTGATCCATTCATCGACCGAGCGGCAGATGACCAGCGACGGAGCGGAGCCGACGGCGTCGCGCAGGGCGGCGTCCTGTCCGGGGCCGCCCATGGCGACGACCGACTCGCCGGCCGCCTGCAGTCTGGCAATGACGTCCTGCCATGACGCGGCCGGCCAGGCGCGGCCGGGCCATGGGGTGATCGGGACAATGGCGATGCCGTGGGGCGGCGGGGCGGGGGCGTGGCCGCCGGGACGCGGGAGCTGTGGGCGGTCCAGACCTTCGAGGGAACACCCGAGGGCCCTGGCGAAGCGGGCGTTGAGCTGCCAGCGGCGGAGCCGCGGGTCGAGCGGAAGCAGGCGGGCGGCGGCCCGGACGTTGTGCAGATTGCTGCCGAGGTAGCGGTCGAGCGAGTAAACGGCCCGGCATCCGGCGAGCCAGAGCAACAGGGTGCTGCGCGAATCGCCACGGGTGTCGATGCCGATATGACCGGCGGCTGCATGGCGCAGTGAGCGCAGGAACCCGCGGAAGACCGGGCCGACGAGAGCGCGGAGACGGTACTTTTCGTCGTCGCCGTACGAGGCCCAGGGCACGATGGCATCGACCCACTCGACGTCCGCTGGAAAGAATGCGCGCCAGGCCGGGCGAGCGCAGACGACCACGGCGACCCCATTTTCCCGGAGGACGGTGACCAACGGCAGGAGCGAGAGGGCGTCGCCCATGCCGAACGGTTCGAGGAGGACGGCTTTCGGGGGACGCCCGGGTTTTGCCGGACGGGTGCGCACCAGGCGGCAGAGGCCGCTGAGGCAGCCGAGGGCTCCGGCGATGATTTTTTTGGGCAGGCTGATGCCGACGGGAGGGCAGGGATCGAATGCCTGCATGGGGACGGGGGGCATCGGGGCCGGGGGCGGCGGGAAATCAGTGGCGGTCAGCGGCCGTCCCGATCCAGCGGTTGGTATTTGGCTTCGAACCACGGCCGGTGGCAGGCCACGCGCCCGTTGACGACGGTGAGCCAGGGGAACAAGTCCTCGGGGATCCGGGGTTTTTCGATGACGAACGCGATGTTGTTGGCGAGGGGCGGCAGGCGGCCGAGGGCGGCGAGCAGGCCGGTGAGCGCACCGACGGCGCGGCCGACCAATCCCTGGCGGGCGAGCCCCTGGAGGCGTGCGGGGATGCGGGTGGCGTAGAAGCAGCGGATGCGGTGGCGGGCGATCGGATTGAACGTCTGGATGGTGCGTTCGAGGTCACCGCGGTTGAAGCGGACGACGTAATTGGGGATTTCGGTGTTGGCGACGCCGCCCCAGCGGCAGTCGTTGTAGAAGACAGCGGCGTCCTCGTATTCCTGACCGGCGCCCAGTCGCACGCCGAGGGCGGTGTACAAGTTGCGGTGCGGTTCGAAGCCGATGATGGCGCGGCGGGCGACGCGGTACATTTCCGTGATCCCGCGCTGGGGGCAGCGCAGGTGGTGCAGGCCGCTGTGGACGATGACGATGTCGAAACTTCCGTCCGGGTAGCCGAGCGACTCAAGATCCTGAAAGTCCCACGTGTAGGGAGCGAAGGCGGCGCCGCCGGTTTCCTTCTGACGCTCGTCGAGGTTGGTGATGGTGACATCGGTGAACCCGAGGGAGAGCAGCACCTCGCGGTCGAAGGGACCGGCGCAGACGACGAGCAAGCGGTCGTGAAGCCGGAGGAGGTTTTCCTTCAGCAGGCGCGACAGGACATCGCGGTAGAAGACACTCAGGTCGAACTCAGCCATGGGTACGGATCAGGGGTGGGGCGGCGGGGCCCGGGGCGGCTCATTCGGAGAGCAGGTGCAGGCGGAAAAACTGGCGTTTCCGGGCTGCCCGTGTCAGGAAGCTGAGGCGGGTTTCCTCGATGGACACCGCGCCGGGGCGGCGGCCGACGGTGACGGGTGCGGGGGTGAGCTCCCAGGCGTCCGCAGACAGCGAAGTGGTCGATTCCAGATGCGGGCGGCGGAGCCACGACCTCTGGTTGGCCTGGCTGCGCAGAAGGATGGCGCGCGGGTCAACCGCCGGCGGCTCCAGCAACAGCCAGGCGTCCACGGGGTCGAAGCCGCGGGGTGGCAGCAGGAGCGCGTGCTCCATGCCGTTGGTCAGCCCGTCGCCATCCGGGTCTTCGTCGGCGTCGTTGCGCGTCGGATCCAGTCCGTGAGTCGTCTCCCATCCGTCGTGCATGGCATCGCCGTCGACATCAAGCCAGACGAATCCGGGCCTCGCGGCGAGGAAGGCGTCCCGGTTGGAGGTGCCGTCCCAGTCCGCGTCCTCCGTGTCATCCGGGGTGGCCGCATCGGAGGCGGCGGCAAACTCCCACCAGTCCGGCAACCCGTCCCCATCGGTGTCCGCCGCCATCGGCCCCGTCTGCATCCATTTGCCTTGGAGGACGCGTTCCACAGCGCGGCGGTCGATTGGCGCGAGGACACCGGCATGAACCATGACTTCCGCCAGATCGGCCGGCCAGGCGGTTTCTCCGCCGAAAACTAACGGATCATTGAGTGGAGGTTCCGAGTTATCCAGCGACACGGCTTCCTTGCTGTCGACAAACAGGGTGGTGCGGGTGGTGGCGAGGCTGGTGACGCAGGACAGCACGAACGGCTGGGCGGGCAGCGGGTCGGATGCGGTGGCGGTGAGCGTGGCGGAGGCGGCGGCGATGACCAGCCGGTTATCCTGCACGCCCACGGTCAGGTCGCCCCAGGCGAAGAGCCGGCGGTATTCGGTTTCCGGGGTGGCGGGCGGCCGCAGGACGAAGGTGGCGGTGGCGCCGCGGTCGGATCCGGTGCGATCGGCCGGGATGGGGAGGGACGAGGTGAGGGCGGTGTCGGAGAGGCGCGCCACTTTCCAGCCGGCCAGTGGTGTCTCGCCCAGCGGCAGGGGTGAATCGGGCTCGCCGGGTCGGGCCGGGTTGCGGAAAGCGGAGCTGTCGCTCCAGGTGGTGGGAGGTTCCTCCGTCGGCAGGCCGTGGTCGGCGCGCCACCACAGGCGCAGTTGCCGGAATGGCAGGAACCACGGGTTGTTATCGGGTTCCAGCGGATCAGTGCCATTGCGGAATTCGTCCAGATTGCTCAATCCATCGCCATCCGGGTCCTCGTCGGCGTCCGGCACCAGCGGGTTGGTTCCCCAGCGCAATTCCCACCCGTCCGGGAGCCCGTCGCGATCGGTGTCGTCGGAGCGCGGGTCGAGACCGGCCTGGAATTCCTGCAGGTTGGAGACGCCGTCATTGTCATCGTCGGTGAGGGCATTCGGAACCAGCGGGCTCAGGCCATGAGACGATTCCCATGCGTCCGGCATTCCGTCGGTGTCCTGATCCGGACCCGGGGGCAGGCTGGTGAGGAATTTCCCCTGGAGGAAACTTTCGACCTCATGCCGTTCGTGGTGGGTGAGGCGGCGGTTGAAGAGGGCGAAGTCACCGAAGCGACCGTCCTGGCTTTCCACGCCGCCGATGCCGGCGAGCATCATCGGGGCCGGGGTGGGTTGGACGGAGCCGGCGACCCGGATCATCTGGGGCACGCCATTGACATAGAGGGCGCTGGTGCGACCGGAGCCCCCGTAGACGAGCGTGATGATGTACGTCTGACCGGCGAGCAGGCGGGTGTTCCCTTCGGCGGTCAGGGTGCCGCCGCTCTGGGCGGCGCTCCAGACGAGGTAGCCGGATTCGAGGCGCAGCCGGAAACCGGAGACGAGGTATTCCTCCGCGCTGAGGAGGCCTTTCCAGCGGCGGGAGACATCGAGGTCCGTCGGCTGGAAAACAAAGCAGAGGGTGAAACCGGAGGATTCGTCGCCCCAGAGCTGACTGCGTCCCGGCCAGTGGACCACGGTGCCTGATGTCTGGATGAGGGGCAGACCGGAGGGGGCGGTGCCGGTGAGGACGGGAGGGCGGGGCCAGGTGGCGGTGAGGCGTTCCGGTCCGGTGTCCTGCCACGACTCCAGGGTGTTGTCCGGAGCGGTGGTCACCCCGGCCTGCGGGCTCAGCCAAAGGGAAATGGCAGGCTGGGGAATCCCCGGGACCGCGGGAGCCCCGGCACCGGGGATCACGCTGTCCTCGTATTCCTCGCGGGCCGACAGACCGTTGCGATCAGGGTCGAGATCACCGTCCGCGACCAGCGGATCCGAGGCCCGGCCCACCTCCCAACCGTCCGGCATGCCGTCCTCATCGGTGTCGGCGGCAATGGGTGAAGTCCGGGCGGCGAATTCCCGGGCGTTGTCCAGTCCGTCAGCGTCGTTGTCATCCAGCGGATCGGCGTCCGTGGGGGTGCCGAAATACTGGATTTCCCAGGCATCAGGCAGCCCGTCGGCATCCCGGTCATCCGTCCGCGGGGGCGGCCGGCGGGTCAGGGCTTGTTTCAGGGCCGGGTAGTCGTGACCGGTGACCTCCTTGATCAGGGCGTGCTGGCGGGTGGAGGTGGGCAGGTACGTTTCGGGGGCGAAGGTTTCGAGGGAGCTGTTCTGATCCTGGTGTTGTTTCCAATCCTCCCAGCGCAGCCAGGTGGAAAGGGTGTTGTCCCATCCTTCTTCCAGCCGCCAGCTCCATTGGTGGAAGAGCGGACGACCGACCAGATACCGGTTGTCGCTCCAGACCACATTGGCGTCGAGAAAATCCTGATAGGTATCCCAGCCGAGGGTGCCGTAATCAATGCCGTTGTGTCCGGAGAGCGGCATGACATGCATATTGCGGCGCACGATGACTTCGCGCACTCCGAACCCGCCCTGGAAATTGCCTTCATCGATTTTCCGGACGTTCTGGTTGATCAGCATGACTCCCTGGGGGTTTCCCCAGCGGGAGAAGCGGCCGGGACCGGTCTCCATGTAATTGTCTTCGATGACGATGTAGCTCGAGTTCTGGACGCAGATCTGGCCACCCCAGAGGGCCGGGCGCGGGTTGACGCCATTCCAGCGGCAGATGTTCCGGCGGAGAATGAAATGGTTGGAAAGTTCCGGCAGCAGGCCTTCCCAGTCGTTGTGCTCGACGATGTTGTCCTCCATGAGGACGTCGGATGTTTTGATGTCGGTCCAGATGCCGGGGCCGGCGTTGTGGTGGACGTAATTCCTGCGGAATACGATATTCCGGGCATTGGCGATTTTGACTCCGCCATTGTCCCAGGCGCGGCCGGCGTAGAGCGGCCAGACGTTGTAGGCGATTTCGTTGCCTTCGACCACGCTGCCTTCACCGCCGGCGCCGATGCCGCACATGCCGTTGTGGTGGATGTAGCAATCGCGGACGATGGAGGGCCCGCCCAGACTGACGCCGTAGCCGTGGGAATAACTGATGTCGCAGTTGCGGAGCAGGGCGCCGCCGGCGACGACCACGGTGCCGATCTGCGGGCGCGACGGGTATTTTTCAATCTTGAGGTTTTCGATGACCACGCCGGCGGGAACCGGTTGACCAGGCGGGAGGCAGTTGATGGCGACCATGGTGGGGCCGCCGAATTCCATGTCGCGCGGGCGCGGGTCAAAGCGGACGACGACGCGCGACTGCTCCTTGTCGAGGAACCATTGGGAGTCGTTGCGCAGGAAGGCGAGCGACTCGACGGCGAAGAGCCGGTGGTCGTCGGCATAGAGGTCCTGCGGCTGGCGGCAGATGTCGTAGGTGCAGAAGAGCCCGTCGCTGCCCCAGTCCGGAAGGATGATTGGTGCGGGGTGGACCCAGAATTCACCGTCCTGAGTCCATTCGGTCAGCTGGAGGCATCCGTTGAGCACGGCCCCCGGTTCGCCGGAGATGGTATCGCCGTCTTTCGGGATGATGCCGACACCGCGGTGGATGCCGGTGGCCACGACATAGGCGGTGCCGGGCGGGTGGGCGGCCATGACCTGGGTCCAGTCGGCGCCAAGCTCGAGGCGGACCGGCGGCGGGGGGTCGGCGGCGGCGGCCGGCGGGACCGCGATCAGCAAGGCAAGCTGGCTGAGCAAGAGCGCGATCCGCCGGTAACGCGTACGAGGGCGCGGAGAGCTGAGGAGGCGGGGGGGGGGCGGGGCGTCGGGCATGAGTTGGGGGATGGGTCCGGCAGGCCGGTGGGGGCGAGCGGAGAACAAGGAGATCAGGCCGGGCTGCCGGCGGCGAGCCGGCGGGCGGGGGCCGGCAGCGGGCGGATCGGAGTGCGCTCGACGGCCGGTGCCGGGACCTGGCGCCGCAGGGTGTCGAGGTAGGCGTAGGAAAGCCCGAGGCACGTCCAGAAGGGGACCGCGCTGTAGGACGCTTCCCAGGCGTATTGGAAGAAGGTGATGACGAATCCGCAGATATTGGACCCCCAGAGGAAGGCCTGGCTGGGGGGCAGGCGGCCGTCGCGCAGGGCGCGGATAGCGTGGTGGAAATACCAGAGCTGAACCATGACGACGGCGAGGAAGCAGACGGCCCCGAGCCACCCCATGCGGGCCAGCACGGTGAAGAAGGCGTTGTGGGCGCCGCGGGTACGGGCGATTTCCGGGCTGGCCACGGGGGTGCGGAAAAAGCGCTTGTGCATCTCGGTCGCGATGTCGGTGCCGAAGCCGAGGCCGAAGACCGGATTGATGCGATTGACGTCCTGGGTGATGTGTTTCCACCAGAAGAGCCGCCATTCGGCGGTGTTGGCGTCGGTGGTTTTGTTTTTCAGTCCGCTGCCCGGAGTGAAGATGACGGCGAGCTGGTCGGTGATCTGGCGGACCCGCTGGGCGCCGAGGCGCGGGTTGATTTCCGCGACGATGACGAGGATGCACGCGAGAAAGGCGACGCCGAGGCCCAGGCTGACCAGGAGCATGAGGCGGCGGGCGAGGAGCAGGAAGACGACGAGGACAACGAAGGTGACGTAGTTGGCGCCGCGCCCGGTGCCGAGCATGTAGGCGGTGAGCACAAGCATGAGCAGGAAGGCCAGACCGCGGAAGCGGCGGCCGGATTCCGTCTGAACAGCGGCAAAAAGAATGAGCCCGAAGATCGCCTGGTGGATGGCGTCGGGGTGGTTGAGCATGATCGGATTTCCTTTCAGCGTGACGGCCGTCAGTGCGAAGTAGATGCCGGGGGCAAACTGGTTGAGGGCATCCAGAACCAGCCCCGGAAAGGTGGCGACGATGAGGAACGCCGGGGCCCATCGCTGGACGGATTCCTGGAGGCCGAGCTGGTAGGCGACGAAGAAGAAGAGGGTGTAGTAGATGACGCAGGCGTCGCGCAGCGCCATGATGCCGTGGGAGCCGAAATCGATCGGCAGGCGGATCAGGGCGTATCCGCCGAGGACGAGCAGGGCGACAGCCATCGGGCTGTGCGGGATGAGCGGGTAGTGGCCGTTGATCATCCGGTGCAGGTAGAAGAGAAGCATGATCGCCAGCGTCGCTTCGCCGGCGAAGAGGAATCCGCCGACATTGAGGTACGCGAACCCCTTGCCGAGCACGTAGAAGCCGGCCACGCTCAGGGAAAGAATGGCCATGTCGAGAGGCAGGCGCCGACCGACGGTGGCGAGGAGCACGACGGCGAAGGCACCGAGGCCGAGGACCGCGGGCCAGGCGTAGTCACCCGATCCGATGGAGACCGCGGCCGACAGGGCGACCATGAAGAAGACGACGAAGGCGAGGACGAGTTGAAAGCCGTTTTTCACTGGGACCGGAGATGCTGGGGTGAGCCGGGAGGGGACGGGCGGCGGAAAGG
>JALRGF010000547.1 GCA_023253495.1 Verrucomicrobiales bacterium | reverse complement strand
CTCCGCGCTCTCTTCGGATAATCACACCCCCCGCAGTCAGGCCACCGCGCTTCCGGCGGCATGCCGCGGCCGGAAAACCACCGCCACCACGATGAAGCCAATCCGCTAGGGCCCATGCATCGAGCGGCCTCGGTCCGTGGTCACGGCATCCTCTGCGCAGGCAGAGGTGCCGGCCGGCTGAGATACACGCGAAGGCATTTCTCCGATACAGATTGTCAGGAAGGCGGTCCATCACGACCGGAACAGGTGGGAGGAACCATACGAACAGGTATCTTGCCTGCCCCCCGAGGCACCGCTGGACAGGTAAACTGTGGCCCCCTCCGTGCCAGTGCCTCATTTTGGAACAGGTACGCTGTCTGCATTTCGCTGTCTGCCCGCGGCTGGACAGGTACTTTGTCGGCGGGATCGCGAGGGGCCATTTTTTCCGGACCGGGCTGGTCAAGCTGCTGGCCATCGGTTTCGTAAGGGTTTAGAGTCAGTCATTTCGTGAGTTCCCCATCTTCCGTCGACACCTCTTCCGCGCCTGGAGCACCGGCCGCCGACCCGCTGGTCGATGAATTCCTCGAATTTCTCGCGGTCGAGCGGAATGCCTCTCCCCGGACGCTGATCAACTACCACCATGCCTTGACGTGTTTCCGCGGCCAGGCGCCGCGGTTCAGCGGCTGGGAAACGGCCGGCGCCGACGATTTCCGTGCGTATCTTTTTGCCTTGATGAAGCGGCGGTTCGGGCGGGCCACCATCCGGCTGCATTTTGCCGCGCTCCGGCGGTTCTACGGGTTTCTCGCCCACCGGAAGAACCTGCCGAACAACCCGCTGCTTGCCGTTCAGCTTCCCAAGCTGGAAAAAAAGCTCCCGGTTGTCCTGACTGTCGGGCAGATGGAATCGCTGCTGGAAGCGCCCGCCGCGGCCCCGAAAAAGGAAAAGCAGGCGCCGGCCTGGGCCGCCGCGCGCGACACCGCCATCCTCGAGTTGTTCTATTCTGCCGGTCTGCGCTTGTCCGAACTGGTCGCGCTGGACGTCGAGCACATGGATCCGTACGACGACACCGTGCGCGTGCGTGGGAAAGGCGGCAAGGAACGCCTGTGCCCGATCGGCCCGCCGGCCGTCGAAGCCATCCAGCGGTACCGCCAGCAGGCCGGGGTGCACCGGGGCCCGTTGTTTCTCAGCAAGCTGCGCCGCCGCCTGACCGCCCGCGCCGTCAACGACCTGCTCAAAAAACACCTGCGCGCCAGCGGCGTGCCCGTGCCCGCCACGCCGCACAAACTGCGCCACAGCTTTGCCACCCACCTGCTCGACAACGGGGCCGATCTCCGCTCGGTCCAGTCACTGCTCGGGCATGCCAGTCTGAGCACCACTCAGATATACACGCACGTCACCATCGAGCGCATGAAAAAGGCCTACGACGACGCCCATCCCCGCGCGTGAAAGAGACTGGGGATGCCGCCGGCGTCCGCGGCTCCCCTCGCCGGCATGGCGCCCGGCCGTTATTCGCTCCCGCCGGTCTCCCCGCCTCCGGCGGCTTTTTTCTCCGCGTCCTCGGCGACTTTCCGGTCGGCGTCCGAGAGGCGGTCGAGAGCGAGTTCGAACGTCTTCCCGTCCTTGCGCTTGAAGGTGCCGGTGCCGGCCTTCACCGAGACCAGGGTCGCCACCATGGTGCGGCCGTCCGCGCTGGTCCACGTGCGCTCGGCCACCAGCGGCCCCTCGGCCTCCTCCTTTTTCGGACGGAACGGACTGTCCTCGTCGTCGTCTCCGCCGCCGGCGGCCAGCGCGCGGAGTTCGCGCTTGATGATTTTTTCCGCCTCCCCGCCGCCGGGGTGGCCGTCAAAAACCAGCTCGCCTTTGGGGTTGAAAATGAACATGTGCGGGATCCCGCTGAAGTTGACCGGACTCTGGCCGTTGCGGGCAATCGAATACTTCGCCTTCAGTTTTTTCACCGGGGCGAGGATTTCCTCGTCCGAGCCGTCCTGCGCGTGAATCCCGATGAGCCGAAATCCCTTGTCCCGGTACCGCTTGTCGAGTGCCACCAACTGGGGCATGCCGGCCAGGCAGGGGCCTCACAACCGCCCCCAGAATTCCAGCGCCACCACCTTGCCCTTCAATGACTCCTCGTCCGCCTTGTCTCCGGAAATAATCTCCCCGATGGAGAAATCCGAAAGCTTCTTGTCCGACACCGGTTTCGTCGGGCCGTCTTGCGCGGATACCGCCGGCACCAGAGCCAGCATCAGCAGGGCGGTAAAAACAGATCGTTTCATGGCAACAAATCAGGAAGTGGCGTAGCTCCCACTTGGCGCATTATACCCCATCCTCCTCCTCCGAAACCGTTTTTTCCACCCACCCCCTGACCCGGGATTCTGAGTGGAGGGGACACCGGGAATCGGCACCCGCTTAGGTTCGCCCGGTCCCCCGCCCGGCACCCCGGTCAGGCAATCCCTGAGAACTTTGGGATTGCCGAAGGTCCGGTCGGCGGGCTTGGTTCGGAATGAAGTGGTCCCGTCATCCCCGATCCTCCCGTCGCTCCTCCACGGCCTTCACGCTGATCGAGATCGTGCTGGTCATCACCATCATCGCCGTGCTCGGCGCCGCCACCATCTACCTGATCAAAGGCAACGTGGACGTGGCCAAGGAGACGCGCGTCGACAGCGACATCAAAAATATCCTGACCCAGCTGAAGATGTATGAGTCGCGCAACCTGCAGCCGCCGACCAAGGAGCAGGGGCTCGCGGCCCTGGTGACCAAACCAACCGTCGAGCCGGTGCCCGAGCGCTGGACCCAGCTGCTGGAGGAGGTACCCAAAGATGCCTGGAATCGCGAGTACCAGTACCAGTATCCCGCCAAACGAAGCAAGGCCGACTACGACGTCTTCTCGCTCGGGCGTGACGGGGTGGAAAGTGCTGACGACATCGGAAACTGGAAGACGGCCCGCGCCGAGTAGTCGACGCTCATTTTCATGTTCCGGCACAGGCACAACGAGTCGCCCCGCGGCTCGCGCGCGGCGGCTTTCACCCTGATCGAAATCGTGGTGGCCCTGACCGTCGTGGCTGTCATCGCCGCTGTTGCCATTCCCACCCTCAAGGGAATGGGACGCGAGGAGCGCGCGCGCGCGCCGGTCACCGCGCTCGCCGCCCTGGTCCAGGAAGTGCGCCAGCGCGCCGCCCGGGAAAACCGGCCTTACCAGATTGTGTTCGAACGCACCGGGATTCACGCGCTTGCTGACGGCTTTCCCGCCGCCCAGCGAGAGGAGTTTCTCAAGGCCCTGGATGAAGCCATCACCCCGCCGCCCGGTCAGGTCATCGAACGCCCGGCGCCCGTCGTGACCGTGGTTGAAACCGCCGCCCCGCCGGGACCAGTGGCCATCGGCCTGTCCGCCCCGCCGCCGCCCGAACCCACCGCCCCCGCGCCGCCGCCCCCACCACCCGCCAACGGACCTGCTCCCGCCCCGGAGCCTGCCGGCGGCCCGCCGCCATGGCATCCGCCGTGGACGGTCAGCATCCCGCTGCCCGACCGCAGCGAATGCGAAATACTCTTCTGGGGTGATGCCGAGTGGGATCCCCTTGAGGCTGACGACATCCGCCGCTGGGTCTTCCAGCCGTCCGGGATTGCCAGTCCGGTCCGCCTGCGGCTGCGCACCGAGGCGGTGGAAATCGAGATCGCCTTTGACGCCCTGACCGGCGAGGTGACGCGCGAACGCATTGATTTTCTCTCGCCCCAGCCATGAGACGCCGCCGCCCCACCCCTCCCGTGCCGGCCCGAGCGGCCGCCGGCGGCTATGTGCTCCTGGAAGTGATCATCGCGCTCACCGTCTTCGCCGTGGCGGTGGCCGGGCTTTCCTCGGTGCTCCATTCCTCGCTTGATTCCGCCAACGCCCTGCGCCGCAGCGCCGCCATCCGGCGCGGCATGGAAGCCTTGCTCATCGAGGCCAAACAAAAACCGAAGCGCGAGGAAATGCTCCTGACCGCCACCGACCCGGCCCTCGGCATGGAATACCGCTCCACCCTCGAGGAGGTCAAATGGACCAACCGCAAAGGCGAACCGGTCAGCGGTCTGTTCATCCTCCGCGTCGAGGCCCGCGACACCCGCGGCGCCGCCGGCCCCCTCGAACCCACCGACGTCGCCGAAATCTATGTCCGCCGCCCCTGACCCCGCGCGCTCCCGGCGCTCCGGCCAGCGCGGGCTCACCCTGCTGGAAGTCGTCGTCGGCCTGGCCATCCTCAGCCTGATGGCCGGGTCGATCTACGCCATTGTCCTGGGCTCGGTGGAGGCCACCACCACCCTCCGGAACCTGCAGACCGAGGACCGCCGCCTCGAGGTCATGCTGGAAAAATCACGACTCGCCTTCGCCAACCTGCCGGCCGGGGCCACCATCGAGCTCCGCCGCCTCGAAAACGAACCGCCGCGCCAGGAACTCATCCTCCGCGGCGTGCCTGCCGCATTTCTCTGGGGCGAACGCCCGCGCTGGGACTCCGGCACCATCACCCTCGCCCCCCAGCCGTGGCCCGAGGAACGCCTCGCCCTCCGGCGCGCGTCCCGCTTCGATCCCCGCGGCCAGGCGGCCACCCCCGCCACTCCCGCCGCCCGACCGTTCACCCTCTCGCTCAGCGTGCCCGAATTCTACCGCGCCGACCGCGACGGCGAACCGCTGCCGGACAGCCCGCTCCAGTCGCGTCAGGGCCACCAGTTCCTGCGCCCCGACCCCCAGGGCAGGTTCTGGTTCGACCTCCTGCCCGAGGTCGACCGCGTGGAGTGGAAATTTTACGACCCCGGCCGTAAAATCTGGGTCGACCAGCACCCGCCCGGGCGCCCCCCCATGATCGAACTGCTCATCACTCTGCCGGGCCGGACGACTCCAGTGCGCACCGTCTTCACCACCGCTTTCTGACTCCGACCGATGACCCGTCACCCGAGCCCCGCCCGTGCGCCCCGCCCGTCCCTCCGGCGGTCGCGCCAGCGCGGCTCGTCGCTGCTCCTCGTCCTCTGGGCCGTCATGCTCATGTCGCTCGCCGTGCTCGGTCTGGTCGACCACCTCTCGCGCGGCCTCGACGAATCGGTGGAGGCCGAAAAAGAATTCCGCGCCCGCCTCCTCCTTCAGTCCGCACGCACCCTGGCCGAACACCCGGCCATCACCCGCGGCGACCCGCTCCTGCGCCGCCAGGTCACTTCCGCCACCTCGTTCGAAATCAAACACACCACCGAAGGCACCCGCCTCGCCGTCAACACGCTCGGCGACAGCCGGACCCAGCGCGACTTCGCCCAGCGCCTCTTTGAACTCTGGGGCATGACCAGCGCCGACGCCCGCAGCCTGGCTGACGCCATCGCCGACTGGGTCGACGCCAACGACCGCCCCCGCCGCCAGGGCGCCGAACGCGATTATTACGCCTCCGTCGGCCGGCGCGACTTTCCCTATGACCGCCCGTTCATCGACCTCAACGACGTCCTGCTCGTCCGCGGCGCCGACGAAATGGACCGCCGCCAGCCGGCGTGGCGCGATTTCATGACGCTCCACGGCGACGGCACCATCGACGTCCACCTCGCCTCCGGAACCATGCTTGAAGCCCTCTTTGACGTCACCCCGGCGGAAATCAGCCGGTTCCTGCGCGCCCGCCTCGGGCCGGACGGTGTGGCCGAAACCCGCGATGACCCGGTGTATTCCTCGCTGAACCAGGTGCGCGCGCTGCTCGACGTCCCCGAACTCAACTGGCGCGCGGTCCAAGGTCTGCCCACTCTCCAAAACCCGGTCCGGCGGACCGAATGCCTCGCCCGCGCCGGCCGCCACCAACGCCGCCTCACCCTGATCAACGGGCCCGGCGTGAACCTCGTCATCGAGGAATGATCCCCCGTCTGTCCATGTTCCCGTCCACCGTCATTGCCCTGCCCGCCACCCTCGCCCAATGGGAGGTCTGGAAATGGTCCCGTACCGGAGAGGCGGAGTGGCGCGGCCCCGCCCCGTCACCGGAACAAGCCGCCGCCGGCAATGCCACCGTCGTCATCGGTCTGCCGGCCCGGGCGTGCCGGACGTTCGGGTTCGTCGTCCCCACCACCGACCCGAAACTTTTCCGCCAGCTCGCCTTCGCCCAGCTCGAACGCCGCGGCCTGGCCGCCGGTTCCGCCGAAGACACCGCCTTCCACTGCCACGTCCACCACAAGGCGGAAAACAGCTCGATCCTCAGCGTCGATGTCGTCCTCCCCGAAGGTGCCGCCCTCAGCCTGCCGGCCCGCACCCACGGGCTGGCTCCCGCCCCCCGGTTCTATCCGCTGCCCGCCGGCAAAATCGTCCTCCTCGAAGAGCAGGCGCGGCTTGTCCTCTGCGCCGGCCACGGCGGCCAGCTCGTCCACAGCCAGATCATTTCCGGCACCACCGACCTCGACGCCCACGTGGCCCAGGAAGTGCGTATCGCCAGTCTGGCCCTCCCCCAGCAGGGACTGGTTCCGGACATCACCGGGGTCGAGGTCTGGGGGGAGTTTCCCGCCGAGGAGGTCGCCACCCTCGCGCGCCAGCTCGGTCTGCCGGTCGACGCGCGCGCCCGCCCCGCCCCGGTCCTCCGCCCGGACCTGCGCCGGGCCAGCGCCGCCCTGCTGCCGCCGTCCCGGCGCACCGAAGCCCGCGCCCGCCGCCGCCGCCCGCTCGGCTGGCTCGCCGCCGGCCTGGTCGTCGCCGCCATTTTCGCCGCCGGCTGGCGCCAACGCGCCAGACTGCTCGCCCTCGAGGCCGAAGCCGCACGCCTCGAGGCCCAGGTCAGCACGGTTTCCAAGGACACCGGCCGCGCCGAGGGCGAACAATCACGCCTCAAGGAAGTCCAGGACCGCTGGAGCGCCTTGCGCCCGGCCGTCGAAGTCCGCCGCTACCCGCTCAGCCAGCTCAACGCCCTCTCCCGCTGCCTCGACTCCAGCGCCACCGTGCTCACCCGCTTCGAGTCCAAACCCGATGCCGTCTCGGTCGGCGGGACCGCCCGCTCCGCCGGCGACGCCTATGCGTTCTTCAATGCTGTGCGCGCCGAACCCGACCTCGGCTTGCACAACTGGAGCATGCCGCAGCCGTACCTCGCCGCCGACGGCACCGCCACCTTCGTCATCACCGGCAAGCCGAAATGAAACGCCCCCTGCGCCCATCGGAAAAAATCCTGCTCGCCGTCTGCCTCGCGCTCGTCGGCGGTCTCGGCCTCGTCTTCCTCATCCGCGAATACCAGGTCCGCACCGCCGCCGCCCGCAAACGGATCGACTCAGCCCAGCCGGAAGCCGCCGCCGTCGCCGCTTCGCTCGCCGACGCCCCGTTCTGGGAGGAACGCCGCGCCTGGCTCGACCAGCACCAGCCGGTCCTCGGTGACTCCGGCACCTCCCACAGCATCTTTCTGGAGGAACTCCGCTCCAGCGCCCGCGAACGCGGCCTTGTCCTCGGACCTCCGGTCCTGCTCAAACCGGAAGGCAAACCGCATTTCCACGACCTCTCCGTCACCCTGAACATCACCGGACCCGACCAGGCCGTCTTCCGGTGGCTCGCCGACCTCCAGTCGCCGGAAAAATTCCAGGTTGTCAAATACCTCCTGCTCACCCCGCAGCCGGGCGCCGCCCCGCGCATGACCGGCACCGTCACCGTCGCCCGCCTCTTCAAACCATGATCCGGATCGCCCCGCCCAGCCGCACCCCCGCGCTTCCCGGCGCCCGGCAATTTTCGGCCGCCCTGATGGCCGTGGCCTCCGTGGCCTCCGTGGCCGCCACCGCCACCGCCGCCGCCCAGACCCCCGCGATCCCGGATCCGGTCACCGCCGCCCAGTTCCCCGAC
>JALRGF010000406.1 GCA_023253495.1 Verrucomicrobiales bacterium | reverse complement strand
CCGGACTGCCGGCCGCTCCGGCAGCGTCAGCGAAGTCAAAAAACCGGCGCGGCAGGCGCCGCCTCTGCTGTACGACCTGACCTCGCTGCAGCGCGAGGCCAGCAACCGCTTCGGGTTTTCGGCCCGCCGCACGCTGCAGATCGCCCAGGCGCTCTACGAAAAACACAAGGCCTTGACTTATCCGCGGACCGACTCCCGCTACCTGCCGGAGGACTATCTGGGCACGGTCCGCGACACCATGCGGTCCATCGCCCGGGCTGAGGATGGAGGGCCCGTCGTCTCCAATCTTCCGGTCTTCGCCGCGCGGGCCCTCGATCAGGACCGGGTCGGGCCGACCCGCCGCGTGTTCGACACCTCCAAGGTTTCCGACCACTTTGCCATCATTCCGACCGGCCAGCTGCCGGCCAAACTCGACGAGGCGGAGCAGAAGCTCTTCGACATGGTGGCGCGTCGTTTTATCGCGGTATTTTTCCCGGCGGCCGAATTCGAGGTGACCACCCGGATCACCCGCATCAGCACCGGCTCGATGACCGATGCCTTCAAGACTGACGGCAAGGTGCTGGTCGTGCCCGGGTGGCTCGAGGTGTACGGGAAAAAATCGGTCGATGACGATGACCAGGCGTCCAGCCTCTGCCCGGTGCGCGACGGGGAGACGGCGGCCCCGCTGAGCATCGAAAAGCACGAGGACACCACCCGGCCGCCGCCGCGTTACAACGAAGCCACCCTGCTCTCGAGCATGGAGGGCGCCGGCAAACTGGTCGATGACGAGGAGCTGCGCGAAGCGATGAGCGAGCGCGGGCTGGGCACCCCGGCTACCCGTGCCGCCATCATCGAAGGCCTGATCCAGGACCATTACCTCGCCCGCAACCAGCGCGACCTCGTCGCCACCGCCAAGGGAATCGCCCTCATCGACCAGCTTCACGAAGCCGGAGTCGAAGCACTGGCTTCTCCGGAAATGACCGGCCAATGGGAACACAAGCTCAAGCTCATGGAGCAGGGGCGGGCCGACCGCGCCGCCTTCATGCGCGAGATCCGGGACCTCGCCGCCCAGATCGTCCAGCGCACCCGCCATTACGCCGAGACCAAAGTCGAGGAGGTGCTGCCGGATTTTCCCGCCACCTGCCCGCTCTGCGGCGCCCACGGCCTGAAACAAATCGCCACCTCGCTCTCGTGCCACACCCCGAAATGCACCCTGCGGGTCGGCAAAACCATCGCCCAACGGCCGATGGCGGAGGCGGAGCTTCACGAACTGCTCGCCAAGAAGTTCCTCGGTCCGCTCCACGGTTTCAAGAACCGCTTTGGCAAGGATTTTGAGGCGGCCCTCGAGATCGATGCCAAGGGAAAAGTGGCTTTTGTCTTCCCGAAGTCGCCGGAGCAGGAAGCCGCCCTCGATGCCGTCAACGACCCGTCCCTGATCCTCTGCCCGTGCCCGGTCTGCGCGGCCGCCGGCCAGAAAAACAACATTTACGATACCCCGGCCGGCTACACCTGCGAGGTGCACCTCCGCGGCGAGGCGACCGCGGCCGCGGCCAAGAAGTGCAAACCCAAGGCCAGCCTGCCCAAGGTTCTGTGCGGCAGGGAGATCGACCGCGCCACCGCCCTGAAGTTTTTCACCGAAGGCGACACCGGTCTGATCAAAGGCATGAAAAGCAAAAAAGGGCGCTCCTTCGATGCCAACCTGCTGCTCAGCCTGAAAGGCCGGTGGCTGACCGAATTCAAATTTGCCCCGCGGGAGAAAGCGCCCGGCGGCCCGAAGAAACGCGCCTTCGGCCGCAAAACCGCCCGAAAAGCGGCGTCTTCCTGACGACTTCCGGTCCGCCCGCGGCGGATTCAGGACGGCACCGGGACGCGGACCAGCGAGGGGACCGGGCCGGCCGGTGCGACGACCACAGGTATTCCGGGGCCGGTGACAGGGCGGGCAGCACTTGGAAATGTGCTTGGTCCGCGGTGGGGTCTCGTTTAGGAATCGGAATCCTCCCGTCATCCATCACAACCCACCACTGATATCCTCATGAACAAATACTGCGCCGAATTCCTCGGTACCTTCTGGCTCGTCCTCGGCGGATGCGGCAGCGCCGTTCTTGCCGCCGCCTTCCCGGACGTCGGCATCGGCCTGCATGGCGTTTCGCTCGCCTTCGGTCTGACCGTGCTCACCATGGCCTACGCCATCGGCCACATTTCCGGCTGCCACCTCAATCCGGCCGTTTCCATCGGCCTTTGCGCCGGCGGTCGCTTCCCCTCGTCGCAGCTCCTGCCCTACATCATCGCCCAGGTTGTCGGCGCGGTGGCGGCCGGCGGTGTGCTCTACCTCATTGCCAGCGGCAAACCGGGATTTGATCTGTCCGGCGGTTTCGCTTCCAACGGCTTTGGCGAGCATTCGCCCGGCAAATACTCGATGACGGCGGCCCTGGTCACCGAAATCGTCATGACGGCGATGTTTCTGGTGATCATTCTGGGCGCCACCGACAAGCGCGCGCCCCAGGGGTTTGCGCCCATTGCCATCGGCCTCGGCCTCACCCTCATCCACCTGATCAGCATCCCGGTCACCAATACCTCGGTGAACCCCGCCCGCAGCACCG
>JALRGF010000370.1 GCA_023253495.1 Verrucomicrobiales bacterium | reverse complement strand
GGTAGAGCGTGACAAATTGCGGTTTCGCCGGCGGGTTGCCGGTGATCGTTGAGGACGGTGGGCCTCGTTCCTGATGCTCCCTCAGTCGGTTTTCACCGAGCTGGTCGCGGACAGGGCCACCCACTGATCAACGCTTTCCGGGCCATCGATCTGCCGCTGTCCCTTGCTACTGCGGCTCAGTCGGCCGAATCGAAGTGATCAAGCGAACCCGAGGGGCAGTGGTCGGCTTGTTGAGGGATCGGAAGTGCCGTCGACCACTCAGGCCTTGCCCTCCCCTTCGCCCTCCCGGCCGACCCGATAACCCAAAGCTAACACGCGGGCCGGCGCCCAAATCGTGGTAAACTTCAGGTGTGGCAGGCACTTCGCTTGTCGTCCGGTCAATGCAGACGGTCGCCAGTACCCTTTTCGCCTCCTCGCGGGTGAGACTGTAGCGGCAGATGGGCTTCATCGACGGCGACGGGGTCGCCCAGCCCTTACCACTGGGCAGGTTTGATTTCACGGGCCGAGAATCCCTCGGTCAGTTTTCCGTCCTGGATTTTGTGCCAGATGAGGCGGGCGGCTTCCATCTCGGTGGCATGGTGACAATTGAGCAGGCCGGGGGCAGGAGGGGATCGAAAATCACGCCATACAGAAGACGGTCATAATGACCAGAAACGCAGCCCTTGCCAAGCGGAAACAGGGGGTGGGCGAGAGGGCAAGGAACTTGAAGGAAAGGGGGAGGAGGCTGGGCTCAGTCCGGATCGAGCGGACCAGGGGCACCGGCGCACGGACGGTCAGGGATAGGGGGGTGGATCTTGGTTGTCTCCACCGAGGATATGGGGACAGGTACCCTATTGCCGAAGTGGCGGTAAGGGTTAGCCGGCTTTCCCGTATCAATCCACGCCCCCGCCGGAAGGGGTGAGAAGCTCGACTTCGGGAAAGTAAATCCGGTAGCGGCTCGCGTCGGCGGTAGCCAGTGGCAAGTTCAGGGTTGAGGCGTGCGCACCGATGAAAAAATCGGGAAGTGGGGTCCTGGGTGCCGGGGCCACCGGCTGTTGGCGCCTGTTTTCGAGGTAAGCGGCGTAGGCCTGGGCGCAGCGGAGCGCGGTGCCGGCGGGGAGGTCGAGGAGATGGATGCCGAGCGTTTCCAGGCGCGATGGGACAGTATCGGGAGAATGGTCCCCGACGCAAAGTTCCGCGAGTATCACCGGGTTGATGGCGGGACCGCTTTCCAGCAAAGCGCCGCGGACAAGGCTGACCGCCCAGTGGTGGGAGGCAGCGGTGGGATCGAAAGCATCGATCAGGACGTTGGTGTCGAGAAGAATCACGGCTCGCGCGTGAGGGCTCGCAACTGCTCCGAGCTCATGGCGGGGGTCAGGGCGGCGGAGGCGAACAGGGCGTCAATCTCGGCAGGATCGGGTTTTGGCGCTCGGGGGGCGGGAATCACTTTGGTCAGCTCGTAATGCCCGAGCCCGGCCACCCGCACTTCATAGCACTCACCCGGCTGAGCACCAGGAAGCACCAGTCGGCGCTTGGCGTCGATGGTTTGTACTTTCATGGTGGGAAAGTCCCACAATCGAAAAGGAGGTCAAGGGCCGCAGGGAAGACTTTGGTTGAAGTGGGCAACCTGCGGACGACCTCGAATTACGCCACACTGGCGAAGTGTTCCGGCGACACCGCGCTGCGAGACATCCCTGTCCTCCATAACCCTGGCGTGTTCATCCGGAACGAAGCGGGCGGCCGCCTCACGAGTGACGATCTGGCCGGGTGAGGCCGCCGCCCGTGTCCGGGGATGTGGGTGTGGATGTCTCTGGCCCGGAAGCGCTTGGCGGGACGGGATTTGGCGTCCAAGGTAGCGGGCATGATGACACGACGACGATGGATGGCGGCGGCCGGCAGTGTGATGCTGGGTGGTGGGCGGGTGCGGGCGGCGGATGCTGAGCCGGCGGCCGGGGGCGAGTTCTTGAGCGACGCCGGGGATGGGGCGGTGGTGGTGCGGCGGGCCCGGGCGTTTCTGGCCGGGATGGTGGATCGGGAGCTTGGCTTGCTGCCGGAGTTCCGCGGTTCTCCGACGTACTGGCTGTATCATGACAATTATCTGGCGGCGGCGGTGCTGCGGGCGACGCATCCGGAGTTGTCCGCCCGGATTGGTGCGGCGATCCGGGCATACGGCGTGGAGGAATCGGGCAAGATTGAGATTGTGCTGGGCGAGGCGAAGGCACCGCTGCCGTTCCGACGGTATGAGCTGATCGAGGTGAAGCGCGAAGGCGACAAGGTGATCAAGACGGAGATCGTAAAACCGGAGGAGGTTTTTGCGGGGTGGGAGCCGTATGCCGACCTGCGGTTGCTGGCGGCCATGGCGGAAAAGGACGGGGCGGCGGCGGCGGCGCATTTTGCGGCGGCGCGGGCGCAGTGGGACGGCCGGGGGTTTGCCGATGCGGTGGTGCCGGTGGCGCAGCGGTATGCCACCTACAAGCTGGCGCTCGCGTTGATGGCGGCGCGTCGCCGGCGTTTTGATTTTCCGGAGGCCGAGGCGGTGCGTCGTCAGATGCTGGCGCGGCAGCATGACGATGGCGGCTTCATCACCGATTACACGGCGGACGGGAAGAGCGTCGGATTCGCCAATGTGGAGACGACCTCGCTGTGTGTGCTCGCGCTGGAGGAGCGCTGATGCACGGTCCGGCGACCGGGCGGCGGATGTGGCGCTCCCGGGCTCGATCGGGATCACCGTTCCCCGCGCAGGGCGGCGAGCGATTCGCGCATGCCGCAGCCTTTGGCGGCCTCGGCGCCGAGGGTCTGGAGGTGGGTGCGCCAGGCCGAGCGCTCGGAGGCGGTCGGCTGGTACGGCCGGGCCACCGGTACGGCCATGCCGGCGAGCAGCGCGAAGTACCCTTCGAGTCCGAACGTGTTTGACGGGCTGAGCAGGATGTTGTTCGGCAGGGCGCTCGGGCCGTGCTGCTGCCAGAAATCGACCATTTCCGCGGCTCCGGCGAGATCGGTGTCGTTCCGGGCGGCCTCCCAGAACGGGGTGGTGAGCCGGGTGTTGAAGCGGTAGTGCAGACTGAGAAAGTCGCGGATGTCGTCCCACTGACCGCCGTTGTAGCGGTTGTAGAGACGGCGCATCGGTTCCGTGATTTCAAATGATCCTTCCTCAAGGGCGCCGGCGAGGGTGGCTGACTGCGAGCAGATGACCTGAATGGCGGTTGCTTCCAATGGTTCGACGAAGCCGCTGGCATTGCCGATGGCGACCACGTTGCCGACCCACGAGCGCTCGAAACGACCGGTCACGAACGGGACGACGCGCGTCCGATCCGCCGGGATTTTCGGATTGCGGGAGAGGAATTCGACGCGGGCGGCGTCGTCGGAAATGAACCCAGTGCCGTACACATACCCGCGGTTGATGAACGCCTCGTGTTCGATGCGCCAGCACCAGCCGGCCGCCATGGTTTCGACCAGCGTGTACGGCGAGACCGGCTCGTCGGTCCGCTCCCACCCGCCGATCACCGCGCGGTCGCAGAAAAGCGAAGACCGGAACGAACGCCACGGCTCGCCAAGGGTGCGGCCGAGCAGTTCACTGCGGAAACCGCTGGCATCCACAAACAGGTCGGCGGTCAGCCGCCGGCCGCACGCGGTCACGAGGGCGGTCACCCCGCTGTCGTCGCGTTCCACCCGGTCCACGGTGGCATCCCGGATGGTCACCCCTTCCTCGAGACACAGCGTTTCCAGGCCGGTGGCGAGTTTGTGGTTTTCGACGTGGAACGCGTAGTTGCGGTGCGGTCGCGGGCGGCGGTCGGGGCCGCGGTGAAACGCTTTTTCATGCGCCATCAGGGCGGACACCGGTCCGGTCCAGCGCGGCGTCTCCTCCACATAGGCGGCGTGCGCGCGTTTGAGCGCCGGCAGTCGTGCCGCGTGCTCGGTGGCGAAGGCGTAGAAAAATTCCGGGCGTGGCCCCCAGAGCAGGCGCAGGCCGAGCTTGAGTGTCGGCTGGATCAGTTCGACCAGACGCGGCACCGGGAGCTTGAGGCGGTCGATGAAGTGTTGGGCAAACGTGATGTTGGTGCCCTCGCCGACCCCGATGATGCCGATGTCCGGGCTGCGGACCACGGTGACCTCCAGTGCCGGCAGCAGGCGCTTGAGGGTGAGCGCCGCGGTGAAACCGGCGGTGCCCCCTCCGAGAACGATGATACGGCGGACCATGGCGTGTGGCGGGACGGATAGCGGCACCGTGCGTCGCCGGTCGGCGAGGGCAAGTGGGGCTTGCACAGGCCGGAGGAGGCGCCCGCCCGGGGGAGTTCGAGCGGGAAAAACTTCCCGGGACAGCTACGGCGCTGCCGCCTCGTGGTCCGCCGTGATTTGATCCTGAGCGTTTCCCTCGCGGCGGGATGACGGCCTACGACTCGAAGTACGTATACCCTTCCATGCCGGCGCGGTAGCCGTCGACGAGCCGTCGTTTTTCCGAGGCGGTCAGCCGGCCTTCGGCCTGGGCGCGTTCGGCGAACATGGTGAAGCGTTCGACGAGGGCGGCCGGCGTGTACTCCATGTAACTGAGCACCTCCCCGACGGTGTCGCCGCGGTAATGGACCTCGCATTTCGGGCGGCCGTTCTCGAGTTTGACCGAGACGACATTGGTGTCGCCAAACAGGTTGTGCAGGCCGCCGAGCGACTCCTGGTAGGCGCCGACGAGGAAGACGCCGAGCAGATAATCGTCGTTTTCCCGCAGTTCGTGGACCGGCAGCACCTTGTCGCGCTCCTTGCCGGTGAAGTGTTCGAGCACGCCGTCGCAGTCACAGGTCAGGTCACTGATGACCGCCTCGCGGGCGGGCTTCTCGTCAAGCCGGTGCATCGGCATGACCGGAAAGAGCTGGTCGATGGCCCACGAGTCGGGCAGCGACTGGAAAATCGAGAAGTTCCCGTAGTAGAAATCGGCCAGCGAATTGCGGATTTCGCGGAGCGCCTTGGGCGGTGATTTCATCGACTTGGTCATGGCCGAGACGCGGGTCATGATCTGCCAGAAGATTTCCTCGCCGAGCGAGACCTCGCGGATGCCGATGACGCCGAGGGAGAAGAGCTGGCGCAGGCCTTCGCGGTAGAAGACGGCGTCGTTATAGCTTTCCTGGGGGCCGAGCGACTCAATATTGGCCAGCACCTCGTGCAGGCTCTTGAGCTGGATGTTGGCGTCCGCGGGCACGCTCAGCGCCCGCGGCCCGTTGAGGTCGAGCTGGGTGACACCGAGGATATTGAAGACGAGCACGCTGAAGTAGCTGGCGACGGCGCGGCCGGATTCAGTGACAATATCGGGGTGCGGGACCCCGGCCTCGTCGCAGACCTGCGCGATCATCTGGACCATGTCCGAGCAGTATTCCTGCAGGGCGTAATTGCGGCTGTTCGAGCTGGAGCCGGAGCCGTCGTCAT
>JALRGF010000235.1 GCA_023253495.1 Verrucomicrobiales bacterium | reverse complement strand
CGGCACCATCGTCGGCACCGTGACCTATGTCGCCGGATCCTCCGGAAGCCCTGGTGATTTCGCCGCCGAGTTCAATGGAACCGACGCCGCCGTCACCACCGAGCAACCGCTCCTGAGTGACCGCGAGTCGTTCACCATGGCCGGATGGGTGAATTTCACCGCGTCTCAAGGCAACCGCACCGGGTTCTTCGGCCAGAACGACGTCGTCGAATTCGGCATGATCAACGCGAACACCATTGAGCTGTGGAACCCGACCGGCGGCGCCATCCAGACGCCATTCGGACCGTCCAGCAACGGCTGGCGTCACATCGCGGTGGTTGCCGACGCCACCGGGCGCCGGATCTTCATCGACGGCCAGCAGGTTGCCGCCGGCGGCGTGGGCACACCGACCGCCTCCGGGAGCTTCACGTTCAATATGGGCGGCGGCGGCATCCAGGATGGCACGGGGAACTTCTTCAATGGCCAGCTTGATGACGTGGCCATCTGGGATGTGGCTCTGCCGGCATCCTTCGTCCAGCGTCTGGCCAACCGCTCGCTCACCCCGGGAGGTGAGAGCGGCGCCACCGCTCCGTTCGAGATCACCGGTGTCTCGTTCAATCCGGCCGGCCAGGCCATCACCCTCACGTTCCCGACCGTCCCCGGGACGCGCTACTCCGTCTTCCAGCTGGATGCGGCCACCACCAACCAGTGGCTGGAAGTCAATGATTTCGTCGCCTCCGGAACCACCGGCACCTACACCGCGCCGATTCCTGCGGCCGTCAAAACCCGGCTCTTCCGCGTCCGGCAGAACGACAACTGACCGGACCACTCACCCCGGCCGGGCGCGAAGCAGCAGCCGGAGCGCCCTCGGGGTAAACGCCTGCGCCAGGCACCAGCGAGGGGCCTGGACGCCGGCGGCTTCCGCCGCCACCCGCTTTTCCGTGAGTCGGCGGTTCTGCGCTCGGTTGCGTTGCCTTTGCATCGCCCGCGTGGTAGGGTGCTTTGTTTATTCGCCATGAACCTGCTCATCCCCCGTACTCCGGACCCCTCGCTGCTTTTCACCAACCGCCGGGCGTTTTTGCGGGCGTTCGGGCTGGGGGCGGCGGGGGCAGCGGTGCCGTCGGCGCTGGCCGACCAGCTCGCTCTGACGCCACCGCAGACGGAAGGGCCGTTCTATCCGGACCAGCTGCCGATCGACACGGACAACGACTTGCTGCGCCTCAACGAGGCTGAGAAGGCGGCGATCGGCGAGGTGACCTACCTGAGCGGCCGCGTGCTCACTCCGGCCGGGGATCCGGTCCGCGATGTGGTGGTTGAGATCTGGCAGTGTGATGCCACCGGCGTTTATCTGCACAGCGGAACGGGGGGCGACAAGGCGAAGCGCGATGCCGGATTCCAGGGGTTTGGTCGCTGTGTGACCGGAGTGAATGGCGAGTATTTTTTCCGCACCATCAAGCCGGTGCCGTACACCGGGCGCACGCCGCACATTCATGTGGCGGTCAAGCGGCGCGGGCTGCCGCGGTGGACGACCCAATGTTACATCAAGGGGCATCCGCAGAACGAGGGCGACTTCCTTTGGAAAGGCCTCGGAGACGCGGCGGCGCGCGATCTGGTGACGGTAGAGTTTGCCCCGATCCCGAATGGAAAAGCCGGCGAACTGACCGCAACCTTCAACATGGTGCCCGGCCTGACACCGAACGAGTGAGCCCGCGGCCCCGTGGCCGCGCGTCACCGCGAAACCCGCAGCCGCAGAAAGATCGTCGGTGCCTCCGCAGTCGTCACCGATGCCGGCCAGCGCCAGGTGAGCCGATCGACCGATGGACCGGATGATTCGACCCCGATCAGTTCCGGCGCGGCGACCGGCGGGGTCCACACCGCGCCGTCGCGGCTGATTTCCCATGTCATGGTATCGGGTGGCAGACCGCGGCGAAGCGGACTCGTGGTGTGCAGTCGTCCCTCGACCGTGGCCACGGTGATAGCCGTGCCGTCGGGAGTGGTCGGGGAGGTTCCCTGCGCCCATTCCAGCAGGTTGCTGGCGCCGTCGCCATCGGGATCGGCGGAGGGGCCGGCGATGGTCTCGTCGCCGGCCGCCGCGGGAGGAAAGTGAGCCGCCCGCCAGGCATCGAAGGGCGTGTCTCGCAGGGTGACGACAGCGGGGCCTGAACCGTCGGCGCTGGTGTACGCGGAGGACGGCTCAAGGGTGAGCACGATCGATTCGTCGCCTTCGACGCGGGTGTCCGGCCGGGCCGTGACGGTCACCGAACCGCTGCCCGCGCCGGCTGGCAGGGTCAGGGAGCCGGCCAGCGGCTCATAATCTTCTCCGGCGGTGGCGGTGCCGCTCACCGTGTACCGGACGGTCAACGGGCTTGACGCTCTGGTCTCCCGGAAAATGACGAAGCGGGCGCGGGTGTCGCCGGTTTCCGCGGCAGTCGGGTCGGCAGCCAGCGCGGCGACCCGTGGCGGCGGTGGCGGCGGCGGTACGACCGGCACCCAGCGGGCGGCATCGGCCACGACAAAGCCGTCGGTCCCCACCGTCTCAAGGGTGAGTTCGGCCGCGGTGCCCCGTTCGAAGCGGAAAATCCCGAGTTCCCGCCACGGGCCGGCGTCGACCCGCTGGTCAATGACAAAATCGATGACGCCCCCGGCGTGGTGCAGGCGGAGCGGCACGCGGCTCGCGCGGTTGCTGAATGCGCGGTAGGCGATGGCCACGCGGTATTCGCCGGCGGCGGGCAGCTCCGGTCGGAACACGACCGATTTTGTCCCCTTGTCGGCATTGCCATCGGTCAGGTACCCGGCTCCCTGGAACCCCGGGATCGATGACGACGGCGGCCACGATCCGGTGACAGTGGCGCCTCCGGGGTTTTCAGTGTCGACGACGACCGCGCCATCCGAGGGTGGTGGTGTGGTGAGGGTGAGGACCTGACCCTCCGCGAGGAGCAGTGCCTGCAGGCGGTCCCAGGGCACGTCCTGAATGGCCCGGCCGTCTTCGAGCGCCAGCGCGGCCGCGGTGGCCGCCGCCATACTTGTGATCATGAAGACCGGTTCCATGCGCAGGCTGGAAAAGCAGGCGTGGGTGGCACTCAGGCAGAAGGGAGCAGCCAGATTGGTGACCTCGGATTTGCGGGCGACGATCGATGCGAAGGCAATCGGAAACGGGCGGGGTGGCAGCAGCGGCGCGCTGGTGAAGAACCCGCCTTCCTGACGCACCTCGCCATTGATTTCCAGCAGCTGGCAGGCGTGGGAGTCGAGCCAGTAAGCGGCCAATCCGATCCCCTGGGGCGCCGTTTCGAGGCCGCGGCCGTGGCGGTCGGTCATGACAAAATCGCTGACCATGCGGCGGGCTTCGCGCACATAGAGCTGGCGCGGCCAGTGGCCGTTGTCGGCAAATTCGTCGCGCGCCAGCCCCCAGTGCGTCATTTCCTCGCGCACATTGGGCGGCACGCGCGGGTCCGTGCGCAGGAAATGCAGCAGCCCGCGGATGTGGTTTTCGTGATCGCGGGCGATGGCAGCGCGGTCTTCCGGGGTGGCGGTCACGTAGCCGTCGTTGCCGCGATGGAGGTTGGTCGAGACCGGGCTCCCGGCATTGATGTCCGCTTTGCCGTTGGGCAGCAGCGCCTGGACATCGATGATGTCATCAAGCACCCAGGCATCAGGGCGGCCGGCCGGGCGGCCGGGCGCCGGACCGCTCTGCAGGTACCGGGCCAGCAGTTCGTAGCGCGCCGGGTCGTAGTCGGCAGGCGGATCGATCGGCACGCGGTTGGCAGGGTCGTTGGTCAGGCAGAGCCGGTAGTTGTACGCCTGGATCAGGGAGTCGGCGCTCCCCGGGGCGGCTGCCGGTCCGGGGCGGACCAGCGCGATCAGGCCGGACGCCGGGACGCCCGGCTCCCGCCACGGGTCGATGCGGCGACCGCTGATGAGCGGGACCGGCGGGCGCACGCCGTTGAACGCTTCTCCGAAGCGCGCGTTTTCTTCGCGGCCGATGACCCAGCGGGCACCGGCGGCCGCCAGCAGGTCGCCTTCGTACGTGGCATCGATGAACATGCCGGCGCGCACGTGGCGGCCGGTGGTGGTGATCAAGTACTCGAGGGCGGCTCCGGATTTCCGCACCCCGGCCAGCGCCTCGCCGAGTACGACCGTGACCCCGGCCTCCGCGACCATGGCGTCGAATACCTGTTCGGCGACTTTCGGTTCAAACCAGACCTCCTCGGTCTTGCCGTAGTGCGCGCCGACGCGCCGATAGAATTCGCGGGCGACGCCGCCAAGGTAGTCGCGGCCGTGCGGTCCGATGTCGGTCACGCTGAGTCCCGACGACGACATGCCGCCGAGGTGGCGGCCGGGCTCGATGAGGACAGCGCGCTGGCCGAGGCGGGCGGCCTGCACGGCGGCGACCACACCTCCGGAGGTGCCGCCATAAATGCAGACGTCAGCTTCGGTGAGCGTCCGGGCCGGCGCGCCCGGCAGCATCAGCGCCGTCAGCATCAGGCCGGTCAGCCACCGGCACGCCGGAATCTGGAAGCAGCAACGGAAATCCATGGTCATCAAAAGGATAGCCGACGCGCCCGTCCTCGCGCA
>JALRGF010000219.1 GCA_023253495.1 Verrucomicrobiales bacterium | reverse complement strand
CACGCGCGAGGCGCCCGCGTTTTCCGCGTCCGCCGGCCACCAGCGCAGGGTGTCGTCGCAGCCGCCGGAGAGCAGAGTGGTGCCGTCCGGGGTCACGGCCAGCGAGGCGACCCATGATTCATGGCCTTCGAAGACGGTTTTGCGGCCGGTGGCGATTTCGAAGCGGTAGATTTTTTCGTCCTGTGCTCCGGCGAAGAGGAAGCGGCCGTCGGGGCTGAAGCGGCAGGCGGTCAGCGGCGCCTCGGCGGTGAAATCCTTTTCCAGGGCGGCCTTGGTGGGGTCGAGGGGCATGGCAGGTGGAATTTTTGATTCTCAGGGGGCTCCGAACAGGCGCTCCGGCGTCAACTCCACCGAGGCACCGCCCACGCCGACCCACAGGCCGCCATCCTGAACCGTCACCTGCAGGTCCATCGATCGCGCGGCGAGGGCACCGAGAGCCTGGCTTTGCGCTGGCGGAATGTGCCAGACGGTCAGGTTGGTGACGCGCGAGAACCTGTCCTTCATCGAAGCCCACCAGCCCGGGGTGTTGGTGCTGAAGCTGTACACGGTCACCTGCTTCGCGCGCCCGCAGGCCCTCATGAGCCGGCGTTCCTCGGGCTGGCCCAGTTCGATCCACCGTACGAGTACCCCCGTCAGATCCTGCTGAGTCAGTGCGGGTTCGTCCGGTTCCCACATGTCCCTGGCGAATTCAAGGGATCCGTGATGGTGGCTGCCGGGCGCGTTGAGCACGAAGGCCAGCAGCCGGATCATCAGGCGCTCCTCCGTCTCCGAGGGATGGCGGGCAATCGTCAATCCATGGTCGTTGTAGATATTGCGGTCGAGATCGGAGAGGGAGACGTTCGCCTTGTAGATGGTTGCCTTGAGGGCCATGGCAGGATGGTTTTCAGGCGGGTCAGGCGAGCAGTTCGTGGATCGGCTCGAAGGCGGGGTCGGCAAGGGGGAGTTTCTGGCCGGCGATGGTGAAATTGCCCGATGATTTGACGCCGAGGGCGGCGAGGTAGGTGTGGAAGAGGTGGCCGCCGTCGACCTCGCGTTCGGTGACCTCGGTGCCGAGGTCGTTGGTTTTGCCGATGACGGCGCCGGGGTGGATGCGGGCACCGGCGAGGGCGATCGACCAGGCTTTGCTCCAGTGGTCGCGGCCGTAGAGGTGGTTGATGTGCGGGGTGCGGCCGAATTCCGAGAGGACGACGACGAGCGTGTGTTCGAGCAGTCCGCGCTGGGCGAGGTCGTCGATCAGGGTGGCGAAGGGGCGGTCGAACTCACCGACCTGCTCGAAGTGGAAATTGAAGTTTTCGTTGTGGGTGTCGTAGTTGGAATGAGTGACCTGGACGAAGGTGACGCCCTGTTCGATAAGGCGACGGGCGAGTAGGCAATGGCGGCCGAAGTCGTGGGATCCATAACGTTCGTGGTCGGCGGCGGGTTCTTTGGTGACGTCGAAGACCTCGCGGCGGGCCATGAGTTCGCGGGCTTGTTCAAAGCTCTGGGTGTAGGCCTCGGTTTCGGCGGTGCGGCGGCGCAGAGCGAAGCGGCGGTCCAGTGCGCGGCGGAGGTCGTTGGCGCAGAGGGCGGCGTTTTCGGACAGGCTGGCCGGGCGTTCGGTGTGCTGGGGCGGCTGACCGTTACCGAGGACGAGGCTGGCGTATTTCGGGCCGAGGTAGGCCGAATCCGCGTTGCTGCCCCCGCCGCCGCCCGGGGTGATGACGATGTGGCCGGGCAGGGTGCGGTCCGGGGTGTCGAGCGCCTTGGCGACGACAGCGCCGAGTTCGGGCCATGCCTGGCCGGGGGTCTGGACGCGGCCGGTGACCATGAGGTGGTGGCCTTTGCCGTGGTCGTCCTCGTGGGTGTTGATCGATCGGATGAGGGCGAGGCGGTGCATCTGCCGGGCGGTCTGCGGGAGCAGTTCGGACAGGTGCACGCCCGGCACGGAGGTGGGGATGGCGCGGAACGGGCCGCCGGTTTTGGTCCGGGGTTTCGGGTCCCATGTTTCCAGCTGGCTGACGCCGCCGGCCATGCGGATGACGAGCATGCGTTTCTGTTGGCGGTTCAGGTTCTCGGCCATGGCCGGGGTGGCGAAGGAGCCGAGGCCGGCGAGGGCGGCTCCGGCCCCGGTGCGGGCCAGTTGTCCGAAGAACTGGCGGCGACCGAGCCAGTGGTCGGCGCTGTGGCAGGCGTGAAGGATGCGGGACATGGATGGGTGTGAGGCGGAGTGGTGACGGACGGCGGACGTGGTTGTGAGGTCCGGAATCGACAGGACCTCTCAGTGTTTGAAGCGGAATTCGGCGGAAGTGAGCAGGGCCCAGAGGGCGTCGGAGAGGGCGGCGGTTTTCTGATCGGCGGGGCGACTGGCGAGGTGGCTGATGACCTCGGCGGTTTCCTCGGGGGAGGGGAGCCGGCTGAGGACGGCAAGGAACAATTCGGTGGCGAGGGTGGAGGGATCGGCGGTGCCGGCGAGGCGTTCGGCGAGGTTGCCGCCCGCCGGCTGGGTCCAGCTGCGGAGGACTCCGGCATTTTCGAAGTACAGCACCTGGTCGGAGGTGGCGAAAAAGTCCGTCTGCGGGCTGCCGGCGCTGTTGCCGAAGAGGCGGACAAACTGGTCCTCGTGCGGGCGCACCTTGTCTTCGGTGAGGGCTTCGATGGCGGCCGCACGGGCGGTGGCGCGGGCCGGATCCGCCGCCGCGGCCGGATCGGTGGGAGCGGGATTTTTTTCGTCCCATTCGCGGGCCGACTGGGCCCGGAGCTGGTCGAGGGTGCCGGTCGTGCGCAGGAGGCTCCAGCAGAGTTGTTCCGGGGTGAGCGGGGTGAGCGGGGCCAATGCAAAGCCCTCGGTCCAGCGTGGGACCATGGCGGCGAGGGAGGTGGCGGCGGCATCGGCGGCGGCTTCGGCCTCGCGGCGGGCGGCGGCGGCGGCGGTGGTGGCCACGGTGTGATGCGACTGGATCCGGGAGATGGCGGCGGCCAGCTCCGTGTCCTCGGGCAGTTTGGCGCCCAG
>JALRGF010000198.1 GCA_023253495.1 Verrucomicrobiales bacterium | reverse complement strand
TACGACGGAGCGGGAGCGCCGCGTGGTGGCGACGCGGGCATGATCGCCGACGTCACGGCCGTCTTCGACCGCTTCGCGACGCTCACGGGATTGCGCTTCCGTCAGGAATCAGGCGGACGCGCCGACATCGATCGCCTCGGCCTGGATCCGTCGCGTCTGTGGATCGGCCTCGGCGCCGGCTTCAGCAGGAAACCGTTGACGACGATGCGGGAGATGCTGCCCGAGATCCGCAAGGAACTGGAAGGCATCCGGATCGGCCCGCCAAAGGCCGAGCTGTGGCCGAAACCGATATCGTCAATGAGCACCACCACCACATTGGGAGCCCCCGCGGGCGCTTTGACCTCGAAACGCGGCGGGGCCGTCGCCTCGCGGGCATCGAGGGTTTCAATGGCCGGAAACTACGGCTCCGGGATCGGCAGCACCGTGCGGTCAAGGGCTGCCGGGGCGGCTCCGGCCAGCCCGGAGGCAGCCCACGGCAGGAGGAGAGCAAGGAAGCCGCTCCGCAGCGGCTGACAAAGGGTGAGGAATGGGTTCATGGCGGCAACAAGGTGTTGCCCTAAGTTTCGCTCAGGGCCGCGGGTGTGTCGAGTGAGGTGGTCGGCAATCTTTTCCCGATTGTTTCGCGTCCGGCCCCCGGGCGCGCCGAGCTGCCACCGGCGTCCGCCGACCGCGCCCGCCCTGCGGCTTCCGGACGGGGCCGGGCGTTCATCGGGCGGCTTCGGGATCCGGCGGTGATTCCGGAGCGGTGGCCGACCAGGTGAAGCTTGCCTCGGGTTCGTTTTCCATGGTGGCGGCGGCCAGCACCCCGTCGGGGCTGAGCGGGAATGTTTTGCCGGGCAGCACGAGGGCGAGGTCGGTGCCGTCGGGCAGGGTTTCCTCGGTGCTCAGTTTGAGGGCCTGTTCGTCGTCCGGGGATCCGGGGGGAACGAGAGGAATGGCCATGACGAAGGGAGGTCCGTCGCATGGGGTGTAAGTATATTTCAGCGGGCCGGAGGTGGGGTCGAGGGTGCCGAAGGCGAGGCCGAGACCGGCCTGGTTGTCGATGGTGTTGAGGGCGAGACCGGCCACGGTATGCCACGGGGCTCCGGGCGGCTTTCCCGGGGTGAGGACGGGGAACGGCCCGCTGCCGTTCCAGGTGGTGGTGGAGACTTCGCCTTCGCCGCAGTCTTCGGTTTCGGTGCCGTAAGCACGAAGAATGATTTCCGAACGGGCGCCGGGATACGCGTAGCGGGTGGGGCGGATAAAGACGTTGCCGGGGACCTTGCGGTACTCTCCGATGTCGGCGCGGAAGATGAGTTTCATGGTTCCGTCGATGCCGAAAGGCGAACCGAATTCGGTGTACCGGTATTCTCCGGTAAGGGTCCAGCGCGACAGCTGGCGGACGTTGCTCCGGCGGCCGCGCACGACGACCTGCACGTCGCCGTGCGAGCCCGGGCCATCCTGGGGCAGGGGACAGATGATCCGGAGGGGTGTCCACTCGGCGCCGTTCTGGCATTCCACGCCGCCGATGAGGATTTTCCGTTCCTCCTCCGGCGGGTTGCCGAAGAGGCCGATGAGGTGCAGGCGGTCGGTGCCTTCGTCGACGAGCCCATACGCCAGGGAGGGCGCGAAGAGGCCGAAAGTGCCCTCGCCGGTCGCGCCTTCGTAGATGATGTCCGAGGTGGCGGGCTCGTTGGCTCCGGGGTTGGCGGTCGGGTGGCGGTGGAGACCGCGGGCGCGCAGCTCGGTCCAGACATCAGGGTAACTGAACGGCCGCTGGGGGGTGGCCGGTGGCTGGATTTCATTGGCACCGAGCAGGCGGTCGAAGAGGAATGGCGTCGCCGACACGATTCCTTCGCCGGTCACCGCTTCGGTCCAGCTCGATACCATTTCCGCGCCGGCGCTGCGGAATGCGCTGCGGAGCGCGGCGGCGTCGGCGGAGCCGCTGCGGCAGGCGGCCAGCCAGACGCTGGTATGCTGGCGCTCCGGAAAACGCAGGTAGTGCCTGACCCAGGCATCGGTGATGCCGAACCGCCATTCGCGCCGTTCGCTTTGCAGTCCGCCGGTGCCGGTGGCGTAGGAGGCGACGGCCAGGACGAGAGCGAGGCGCCCGGCCCGGAGTTCGGAGACAAATTCGTTGTGGCTGTAACCGAAATCGGTTTTGCGCGGGTCGATGGCGGTGCCGCTCCAGAGAGAGTAGGTGAGGTCGTATTGGATTTTGCCATCCGGCCCGCGCACCGGCTGTCCGTCCTGGGAGAATTGCGGCCGCGGGCCGAGGCCGCCATGGGTGTTGATGAAAAACAGGGATTCGTTGCGTGTGCCTTTGAGGGACTCGAGGGACGCGGTGTCCTCGGTGGTGGTGTAGTGGTGACGGCGCAGCAACCGTCCGAGCCGCGGCGTGGCGAGCGTGAATCCTTCACCGATGGTGGCGGCGAGGCGGGCCGGGCTGGCCCCGGGTGTTTCCGTGCCGGTCCGGCCGTTGACACCGGGTACGGCGTCTCCACCGGGTGGGTCCGGGTTCCGGTTGTTCCAGAAAGCCAGTGGGATGCCGTCGTTGGTGATCGCCCACAACCCGTCCGGCGACTCCCCGGCCTCATTGATG
>JALRGF010000031.1 GCA_023253495.1 Verrucomicrobiales bacterium | reverse complement strand
CTGCTCGGCCGCCTTGTTTTGCTTGGCCTGGGAAATGATGGTGTCGACGGCGATGGTCGTCTTGCCGGTCGAGCGGTCGCCGATGATCAGTTCGCGCTGGCCGCGCCCGATCGGGATCATGGCGTCAATGGCCATGATGCCGGTCTGCACCGGCACCGAAACCGATTTCCGGGTGATGATGCCCGGGGCAATTTTTTCCACCGGATACTGGGCTTCGCCGACGATTGGTCCTTTGCCGTCAAGCGGCTCGCCCAGCGTGTTGACCACGCGGCCGAGCAGGCTTTTGCCCACCGGCACGGAAAGCAGACGGCCGGTCGCCTTGACCTCGGCACCCGCCTTGATATGTTCGGATGCGCCGAGCAGCACCACCCCGACTTCGGTTTCCTCAAGGTTGAGGGCCAGTCCGAACAGGCCGCCGCCGAAGTCGATCATCTCGTTGAGCATGACGTCAGACAGGCCCTCGACCTTGGCCGCGCCGTCGCCGATTTCGCGGACCACGCCGATATTGGACTTGCTGACCGAGGATTTGAGACCGGCGATGCTGCTCTCGAGTTCTTGCAGGATGTTGCTCATGACGGGAAAAGGACGTGAAAGGTGGTGGTTGGAAAAATGGATGGACAGAATCAGACGCCGAGGGACTGGCGCAGGGAGTCGAGTCGGGTGCGGATACTGCCGTCCCAGATGGTGGATCCCAGCCTGATGCGCAACCCGCCGACAAGGTCCGGGGTGACCTTGAATTCCGACGTGAGGTCCGGACCGAATTTCGAGGAAAGTTCCGAAAGGACACGGGTGCGCGCCGCGTCATCCAGCGCGGCGGCGCTTTCGATGACGGCATGGCGTTTGTCGAGCTCGAGGCGGAGCAACCGGCGGAAGGCGACCAGGATCTGGAGCGCGTGGCGCGGCTTCTCGGCAACGATGCGGCGGGTCAGTTCGCCGGCGCGCGCGGTATCCACGCGCCCGGCAGGCATCGACGCCTTGAGGAGCAGGCGGGCGGCACGGAGGGCTTCCTTTTTGACTTTCATCGGTCGGAGCGGGCGCGGATCGAGGTCGTGGTCAGCCGGCGGTTACCGGGAGATCTGGGTGACGGCTTCCTGGTTGATGCGGGCTTGGTCCTCGGAGGTGAGTGCTTTGCCGGTGACCTTGCCGGTGGTTTCGACCACGAGGCGGCCGAAGTCCCGTTTGAGGGTGGCGAAGACCTGATCGCGTTCGATGGCGGCGGCCTCCCGGCCTTTCGCGATGATGGCGGCGGCTTCGGCAATCGCCTCCTGACGCTTTTTCTCGGCAGTGGCGGCGGCGGCGTCCTGGGCCTCTTTGATCAGCCGGGCGGCTTGGGCGTTGGCTCCTTCCAACACCTTGCCGGCCTCGGCGGAAGCGTTGGCGAGCTTCTCCTTGCTCTGGGCGAAGTTGGCCTCCGCTTCCTCGATCCTCTGGCGGCGTTCCAGCAGCAGCCGGGTGACAGGTCCGAAGGCGAACTTGTTGAGAACCGCGAAGACGACAAGAAGGATCACGACCTGCGCGATCAATGTCGGCCAGTCAACGTGGAAAACTTTGGCGATGTCACCCATGGCGGAGGCGGAAAATGAGATTGAGGAAAGACGGAATAAAAGGAGACCCGAGATGGGCGGCGGGACAACAAGCCCGCCACCCCCGCGGAAAACCCATCAGCGGCCTTGAGCGAAGGCCAGAACGAGGGCATAAATCGCGATGGCTTCCGCAAGCGCCATGCCGATGATCGAGATGGTGAGGATCTGGCCGAAGGCGCCGGGGTTGCGCCCGACCGCCTGGGCGGCGGCGAAGCCGACCAGACCGACGCCGATACCGGCACCGGCACCGGCCACGCCGAGGGTGAAGGAACCGTTGAGGTTGCTGGCTTTGGCCAAGGCGACCGCGTCGGGGGCGGCAGCCTGAAGGGTGGTGAGCATTTCAGTGACCATGGGTGTGTTCTTTTGGGTTGGTGGTATTGCTGTTGGAGCCGCCGCCCGCAGTCCAGCCACGGTCCCGACGGCAGAGTGGTGTCATCAATGGGCGTGGGCGTGTCCCGGCGCAGCGTCGTCGTGGCTGTGATCGCCGTGATCGCCGTGCTCCTCGTCATGCGCCGTTGAGAGTTGGATGTACACCGCGCAGAGCAGCGTAAACACGGTGGCTTGCAGCACCCCGACGAGCAGTTCGAGAAAATAAAAAGGCAGCGGGAGCAGAATCTTGCCGAAGAACTGCGGGACCGCTCCGAAGCCCAAGTCCCCCATCAGTCCCCCCATTGCGTGCAGCAATGTTTCGCCGGCGAAGATATTTCCGAAAAGGCGCAGGGAAAGGGATACCGGACGGAAGATAATCGAGACGATCTCGATCAGGCCCACAAAAATGAATATCGGCAGTAAGGCGTATTTGATGAACCCCTGCAGTCCGCCCTTCGGGCCGAAGGTGTGGACTATGAAGCCCCAAATACCCACTTCCCTCACTGTCAGCCATATCCAGACAATCATGAACACCAGTGCCAAGGCCAGGGTGAAGTTCAAATCAGCCGATCCCGGACGGAACCACGGAATCATGTGGCCCTCACCATGCCCCCCGGCCGCCGACTCAGCCTCAGACTCAGCCGTCACCCCAGGCTCTGCGCTGGCGTGCTCCGCAGCCACCGCATGCGCACCGTGGCCGGCGTGGGCCCCATGGTCCTCCATCCAACCGATGCTTCCGACCCCGGGCAGCAGCCCGAAATAATTGTTCACCAGAACAAAGACAAAAATCGTCGCCAGCAATGGAAAGGCCCTCGGCGCCACCTTTTTGCCCACAATCGCCTCAACCTGACTGTACAGAAACTCCGCTACAAACTCGACCACATTCTGCCGGCCATCCGGGACCAGCTTCGGGTTCTTCATCGCCCGCCGGACAAAAAAAGTAATCACCCCGCACACGATGACAGCCATCACAATGGAGTTGGTCACCGGGCCGAAAACCGGCTCCGCCGTCAGAGAGACCGCCGCCACCAGCGGAGACGGCACGGAAAGAGCGGCGGCGGAAAAATCAAATGGCATGGCAGGGGGTTTTGCAGGCGTTGGCCCGTCGGATACACACAGCAGTCGACCGCTGCCGGCCGACCCTTCCTTCAAACGGAAGAAAACTCTTAGCGAAACCCAAAAATCCCTGCAAGGGGAATTTGTGAAATTTTTCACAAAGTCCGGGGATATCGCGGTCACTGGGGTTCTAATACATTGATTGTCTTTTCTGTAGCAATTTTCGTCTCCGCAGCCGACGGCGTTTGCGGCTGGTTTTTACGGGGGTGGGGCGGGATCCTTTTTGCGGTATGGCGGTTGCCGGGGCGGGTCAGGCAGCGTAGCTCACCGCATGGATGATGCGCGCATTGTTTCCGACCGGTGGCGTGACGCTGCCCTGGTCCTTCTTGGCCATGGTTCCACCCAGAATCCTGATTCGTCGACGCCGACGTGGCAGCATGCGGACGAGTTGCGGCGGCGCGGGCTTTTCCGTGAGGTGCAGTGTGCCTTCTGGAAAGAGGAGCCGGGGTTCCGGGAGGTGATGCACATGGTGGAGGCGGACGAGGTGTTCGTGGTGCCCAATTTCATCAGTGAAGGGTATTTCACGCGGGATGTGCTGCCGCGGGAGCTGGAACTGACCGGTCCGGTGACCCGCCGCGGCCACCGCCTGATCCGGTACTGTGATCCGGTTGGCATCCACCGGTCGATGACCCGGCTCCTGCTCAAGCGGGCGTCCGAAATAGCCGCCGGGGTGCCGCGCGACCGGATTTCGCTGGTCATCGTCGGCCATGGCACCAGCCTGAACGACAATTCCACGGCCGCGATCACATCGCAGGTCGAGCTGATCCGGGCGAGCGATGCCGGCTTTGCCGAGGTGGTCGATGCGTACATGGAGGAGGAGCCGCTGGTGGCGAAATGGGACGCACTGACCACCGCACCGAACGTGGTGGTGGTTCCTTTTTTCATCGCCGACGGTCTGCACAGTTATGAGGATATCCCCGTACTCCTCGGCATCTCTGAAAACAGTCCCGGGGCCATCAGCGCCAATCAGGGCGAAGTCTTCCGGCGCAATCCGTATTCGCTGCGCGGCCGCCAGCTCTTCTACTCCGCCGCCATCGGTACTGACGAACTCATGGCCGATGTCATCCTCGACCAGGTCGCCGCCGCAACCGCCGCACAATAAGGCCGCCCGGAGGCCACCGCGGCCACCGCGCTTTCGCGCCGCCTCGATTTTCCCATCCGTCCGCCGCCGATTGCCATTTTATGGAGTCTCCTGATTCGCCCTCATCCTTCCCCCCCCTGTCCCTTGATGACGCCCTGCGTCACTGGCTGGAAAGCGGCGGCCAGCGCCTCGGCGAGTTGGTGATCCACCGGTGCGGCGAGGGTTGGGAAGTGCGCCACCACTCCGATGCCGCGGCCGACGTGAGCACGCTCACCCGCCACGACCGCCCGGAGGAAGCCCGCGAAATCGCCCGGTACGACGACGCCGGCCAATACCGCCCGCTCAAGGCCGCGCCCACCCTGGTCCGCGGGTGGCGGCTGGTCGTGCCGGATACCGCCACGCTGCGCACCGCCCTCGATTTCTTCTATCCCGCCGCCCTCGGCAACTGGGTCGCCTTCACCTCCGGCCGGGCTGTGCCGGTACCGGTCAAAGCAACTTTCGCCCGCCAGACCGGCATGTACCGCATCACCGGATTGCTCGACGACGACGACTGCCGCACCGTGGTCGCCGCCACCTGCGACTACGCCACCCGCTGCCGCCGCCGCATCACCTGGCCGGTCGCCCCCGGCATTCCGTTGGACACTCTGCCGCCGGAAAAAACCGACACCGCGCCGCCCGACCACGAACTCCCGATCCTCTGCCTGGAAGCCTGCAGCCTGCTGGTGGCGGCAGCCCGCACCCACATCAAGAAAAAACGGGCGGCTGCCGGCTGAGGCCGCCGGTCCACCTCGTCAGGCTTTCCCGGCACACCGCCCATACCGCACGGGAAACCCGCTCCGGTCCGGCGCGCCGCCACGGGAGCCACGGGACCCGCACGTGTTTCGTTCAGGCGATCAGATCGTGGACGACGTGAGCCCCCTCGACGCCGGTCAGGCGGAAATCGAAGCCGGCGTAGTTGAACGAGAAGAGTTCGTGATCGAAACCGAGGAGCTGGAGGATGGTGGCGTGGAGGTCGTGAGGGTGGACGGGTTTTTCGACCGCCTTGAATCCGAATTCGTCGGTGGCGCCGTGGACGTAGCCTTTGCGCACGCCCCCGCCGGCCATCCAGACGCTGAATCCATAGTGGTTGTGGTCGCGGCCGTTGATCTTGCCGGCGTTGGATCCCGGAGTGGGAAGTTCGACTGTCGGGGTGCGTCCAAACTCGCCGCCCCAGAGAACCAGGGTGTCCTCAAGCAGACCGCGTTGTTTCAGGTCGGTAAGCAGGGCGCCGATCGCCTGGTCACAATCCCGCGCGAGGTTGCGGTGGTTCACCTCCAGGTCGTCGTGGTTGTCCCAGGGCTGGCCGGCACCGGTCCAGACCTGGACGTAGCGCACCCCTCGCTCGACGAGCCGCCGCGCGATGAGGAGCTGGCGCGCCTGGGTGCCCGGGCCGTACATTTCCCGGACCGCCTCCGACTCACGCTGGATGTCAAAGGCGTCGGTGGCCTCCAGCTGCATCCGGTACGCCAGCTCGAAACTCTGGACCCGCGCCTCCAGCTGGGCGTCGCGCTGGCGTCGCTCGGCATGGCGGCGGTTCATTTCCTGGAGCAGATCAATCTGCCGGCGCTGAGCCGGACGGCTCTGGTGTTTATTGGAGATGTTTTCAATAAGCTTCTCCACCGAGCTGTGCTGGGTGTCGATGTACGTCCCCTGAAACACGCCGGGCAGAAACCCGCTTTGCCAGTTCTGGGATTCCTGGATCGGGTAGCCTCCCGGGCACATGGCGATGAAACCGGGCAGATTCTGGTTTTCCGACCCCAGCCCGTAGGTCACCCACGAGCCGACGCTCGGCCGGACCAGACGGGACTCGCCGCAATTCATCATCAGCAATGACGGCTCATGGTTCGGCACGTCGGCGTGCATCGAACGGACCACCGTCATCTCATCGACGTGTCTGGCGACGTGCGGAAAGAGTTCGCTGACCTCGATGCCGCTCTGGCCATGGCGGGAGAAGGAAAACGGCGACTTCCAGGCGCCGCCGGTCGGGCGTTCGGTCCCGAGATGGCTCGGGATCTTCTGGCCGTGCCATTTGTCGAGGGCCGGCTTGGGATCGAAGGTGTCGACGTGGGACGGCCCGCCATTGGCGAAGATGTGGATGACGCGTCTGGCTTTGGGGGCGAAGTGCGGTTGGCGGGGGGCCAGCGGGTTGAGGGTACTGCCGCCTCCGGCCCCCAGGACTTCCTGCATCAGCGAACCGAATCCCAGCGCTCCCATGCCAAGGGTGCACTTGGTGAGGAAATCGCGCCGGGTGAGGAACAAAAAACGCGGATCAACCGGATGATGGCTTTTCAGCATTCCTCAACATCCGCCCAGCCCCCGGGTGCGCAACCCTAGAACCGGGACGGGCCAAACCCAAGGGGGCCTGCGGCCACGGCGCCGGCCGTCCGCGCTCCACCCCTCAACCGGTGGTCCCCTGCCACCGCCACAACGATTCCCCGAATTCGACCGCGGCCGCCGCCGCCAAGGCCGCCGCCGGCTCCGGCGACCGCAACACGACGATCATGGTGCTGCCCGAGCCGGACATCAGAGCGCCGGCGACCTCAGGGCGGTCGAGCAGCCACATTTTCATGTCGGCCAGCACGAGGTGTTTCGCGAAAACCGGTCGTTCGAGGTCGTTGACCAAGGTGATGGAGCCTCCGTCCGGAGTGGGCACTTCCTGCGGGGCGTAGATAATTCCGGGCAGCGCGGGCGCCGTCGCCCACTGCCGGTAGGCCCACGGCGTCGGCACCGGAAACGTCGGCTTGAGCAGCAGCACCGGCAGCCGCCAGCGCAGGTCGGGTCGGGGCTCGATGATCTCACCCCGCCCCCGGCACGCGCAGGCGCCACCCTCAAGAAAAAATGGCACATCCGATCCCAGTTCCGCCGCCAGATCCCGCAGCACCGGTCGCGGCAGGCCGAGACCGAACAAGGCGTCGCCCCCCCGCAAGGCGGCCGCGGCATCACTGCTGCCGCCGCCCAGGCCCGCGCCATGCGGGATGCGCTTCTCCAGATGGACACGCAACGCCGGCAGCGGCCCGCAAACGCCCCCCAGCTTTCGCAGCGCCCGCACCACCAGATTGCTGTCGTCGTCCGGCACTTCCGGATCCGAACAGGAAAAATCCAGCTTCCCGGCCGGCCCGACCACGCGCTCCAGCGTGAGCCGGTCAGCCAGCCCGATCGGAACCATCAGCGTTTCCAATTCGTGGAATCCATCCTCGCGCCGGCGGTGCACGCGCAGCGACAGGTTGATTTTGGCCGGGGCCGTCAGGGTGAGCGGGGCGGATGTCATGGCATCTGGTTCAGCATTCTCCGGATGGGCACGTCGCGCATGCCGATCCTCGATTTTTCGCGCCCCGCTCAGACCACCCCGAGGATCGCGAACATGCGGCCGGTCCGCCCTTTCTCCGCCCGGTAAGAATAAAAGCGCCGGAGATCCGAGGCCGTGCAGGTGCCGTCGTCGTGGACCTGGCTGGCCGGCACCCCGGCAGCGCAGGCGTCGCGGCGGATCCACGCGGCAAAATCGACTTCGTAATTCGGCGGCCGGATGCACGGGCCGAGCTGCACAATCAGGTCGGCAGGTCGGCTGCCGGCGGCGTCGACCAGACGGTCAATCGCCTTCCGGACGATGCCCAGCTCACTGCCTTTCCGGCCGGAATGCACCAGCGCCACCGCGCGCCGCACCGGATCGACCACAAAGACAGCACAGCAGTCGGCCACGTGGATGCCGAGGCCCCGGCCGGCAGTGGCCGTGGCCAGTCCGTCGGCCCCGGGCGCCGCCCCCCCCCCATCCTCCGTCACACCAATCCACCCCACTTCCGCCCCATGGACCTGCTCCGCCAGCGCCATCGAGGAGGCACCAAATCCCATCGCCTCCGCCACCTTGAGATGCGAAGCGCGCAGGCGCCCGAGGGCGGCCTCGCGGTCGACGTCCACCGCCACCCCGGGCATCCGCAGCGTGAACCCGTGCCGCAACCAGCCGCCCAGCCCCGCCAAGGCCGGAAACCGCAGCACCGGACATCCGTCGATCCATTCCCGTTCAGGCTTCATGCACGTAGTCCGATACTCCCCGGAATCGGAAAAGGCAATGCGCCGCACGCCACACACCCGCCCCCGGTCCGCCGGCATCCATCGAATGCCAGCAACCACGGCATGCTGGACGTCCCGCCCCCCGCCACACAGCCACCGCGACTCCCCGCGGAGGAAATGCCGGCGTCTGCGGCGGGCGGCGTAAACACTGGGAGGAACGGGCGACTCTCAAAAAAACCGGAGCTGAAAGCGGGTTCTTTTTGGGGACCGGGGCTTTGGGACGAGGCAGTGCTCACCGCTGTGTGCTCGCAAAGTACCTGTCCCTCCATACCCCTGTACCATATTCTAAGCCCACAGCGTACCTGTCCCCCCATGCGCTTATAAGCCCACAGCGTGCCTGTCCCGCCGTGAAAGAAGGGCGTTTTGCAGGACGTTTGGGAGCC
>JALRGF010000732.1 GCA_023253495.1 Verrucomicrobiales bacterium | reverse complement strand
GCTTTCGATCAGGCCGATGCGCTGGGCGCTGGCCCCGGTGTAGGCGCCCTTCTCGTGGCCGAAAAGCTCACTCTCCATCAGGCTCTCGGGGATGGCATTGCAGTTGATGGCCACAAACGGTCCTTGCCGGGCCCGGCTGCGCCGGTGGATGGCCAGCGCCGCCATCTCCTTGCCGGTTCCGCTTTCCCCGAGAATCAATACCGGCGCACTGGCCGTCGCCACCTTGCGCAGGACACCGAAGACTTCCTGCATCGCCGGACTGGTCCCGACCATGCCCTCAAAAGTATCGGCCAGCACCCCGCGCTGCATCTCGGCGTACTCCCGCTCCAGACCGGCCACGTGAAAAGCGCGCCGCAACAGCAGCTTGAGCTCGTCCATGTCGACCGGCTTGGTCAGGAAATCGTAAGCTCCGGCGCCCACTGCCTGCAGGGTGTTTTCCTTTTCCCCCTGTCCCGAGACGATGATGATCTTGGTCAGGCGGTCCGCCGCGAGCAGCAGGTGCAGGGTGGCCAGTCCTTCGTCGGGGGCATTCGGATGCGGCGGCAACCCGAGATCCAGCATGACGACGGCGGGCCGCTCTGCAGCAAAGACCTTCATGGCACTCGGGCGGTCTTCCGCCAGAGCGATGTCATAATCCCTGGCCAGTGCCCATTTCATCTGGGTCCGGATGTCCTCGTCGTCATCAACGATCAGCAGCTTGGGCTTCATGGGGAGTCGTAATCAGGGGAAGGAGAAGTCGGAAGGTGGTGCCCTCACCAGGCGCACTCTGCACCTGCAGCACGCCGTGGTGAGCCTCGACAATCAGTTTCGACTGAAACAGGCCGATGCCGAGACCTTTCTTTTTGGTGGTCTGGAACGGCCGGAACAGCGAGGTGCGCATGAATTCAGGGGTCATGCCGGAGCCGTTGTCGCTCACCGCAAGGAAAACCTGCCCGTCCGCCACCCCGGTGCTCACGGTGATCCGGCCACCGGTTCCGACGGCTTCCCGGGCGTTGAGCAGCAGGTTGGTCACCACCGTGGAGAGCTGCTCCCGGTCGGCCCGCACCGTCGGCACCTCTCGCAGGTCACGGGTGACCGGCACCTCACCCAGCCCGCCCATCTCGCGCAGAATGCCCTCGACCAGCGCTTTGAGATCAGTGTCGGCCGGCTGCAGTTCGAGCTTCCGCCGCAGCGAACCGAGCCGCTCAATGATCTGGTTGATCCGCCCCACCGTACTGCCGATCCCGCGCAGCGCATCCGCCCGGAACTCCGGGTCATCAAAATGCTCCGGGAGGTTCTGCAGCATCAGGCTCAGACTCGAGGCCGCATTCTTCAGATCGTGCACAAAAAACGTCGACATCGCCTGAAAGGCCTCCAACTCACGCCCATGCATCAGCTCCTCGGTGAGCCGCTGCTGCAGGAGGCCCGCCGCCACATGGTCACCAAGGCACTTGAGCAGGTCCATTTCCTCGACCGAATACGGCACCCCGTTGACCCGGTCAGCGAGAATCATGAAGCCGAGGTCGTGGCCGCCGGCACGCAGCGGCAGGCAGATCCGGGTGCCGCTGTTGCGGAAATGGCGCAGGCTCAACTGCCGGAGCGCGTGCACCCACGGCTCGCCGCCGGCATCCAGATCAAACGGCCGTTGCGCCAGGCGCAATCCGCGGCGCCAGCCGGCCGCATCCGGCAGCGAAGCGGCCACCCCGGTGCCGTCCGCCTCCTCGTCATTTCCCTCCGGTCGATGGGTGCTCGCCGCCATGACCAGACTGTCCGTCCGCTCGTCCAGCAACCAGAGCGTCACCGACAACACGTTGAAAGTGCCGGCCACCAGCCGCACCGCCTCCGTGTGATACGCATCCGGCCGCAGCCCGAGGGTCAGCCGTTGCGCGCATTGCGTCCATACCTTCCGGTAATCGTGCTGGGGCCGTCGGAAATGGCGGCTGACCAGCACCCGCAACTGCTGCCGCAACCGCTCCGAAAGCAGCAGGACAGCCAGCCCCACCACCCCGGCCAGCACCACCAGAGCCTGGAGCTGGAAGCTGCCTCCCCCCCCGAGATGGCGCGCCACCTGCGCCAGCACCCCGACCACGAAGAGATAGGCGCCTACCAGCGCCACCACCACCGACCCTTGGAGGACGGTGCGCGAAGGATAGATGTCGATTTCCCCGAAGCCGTGACGCAGGTGGCCGATCACCATGAGCCCGCCGCCCATCAACACCGCCAGTTGCTGGGTGACCCGGAGATCAAGGTCCTGGGTCGAAAAAATCAGCCCCTGGGTCCGACCGTAGATTTCCGCTCCGAAAATCAGGCCAAGTCCCAGGACCACGTATTTGATGCGCCACTGCATCGTGCCGACCGCCGCCCGGAACGTGCGCTCCAGATTCGCCAGCACCCCGACGGACGCCGCCACCAGCGCGAACCGCAGCCATTGGCTCCAGCCGGCATAGATGACATGCCATCCGGACTCGCCCTCCACCCTGCCAACCCGCACCGCCGGCTGAGGCCCGAACCACAGCATCGCCCCCACCACCACCGGCAGGACTACCGCCGCGACCAGCCCCCACCGCCACCAGTTCAGGTACGCCCGGAAGTCGCCCCGGGAATAGACCAGGCTGAACGCCAGCCACGGGGCCGGCACGCACGCCTTCACCCACAGCCACCACGGCGGCCACCGCGCCGCTTCCTCCGGCCTCACGGCGCGCAGGCTGAACGCCGTCAGCACCCCGT
>JALRGF010000698.1 GCA_023253495.1 Verrucomicrobiales bacterium | reverse complement strand
ACACGTTCGAGATCTACGGCAGCGAGGGGTCGCTGGTCTTTGACCTGGAGCGGCTCAACGAGCTGCAGTTTTTCTCCCGCACCGATCCCGCGCACGCCCAGGGGTTTCGCACCATTCTCGCGACCGAGCCGTGCCATCCGTACATCGAGCATTGGTGGCCGCCCGGTCACCTCATCGGCTACGAGCACGGATTCACTCACGGCGTGGCCGACTTCGTGCAGGCGGTCGCTCACCGCACCCCGCTGGAACCGAATTTCCACGACGGACTGAAGTGCGTCCGGGTGCTCGAGGCCGGCCTGAAATCCGCGGTGAGCGGACGGAGAGAATCCCTATGACCCACGGCCCATCCCTGAAACCGCGGCTCGTGCCGCTGTATTTTGAGCCCGGCCGCGACGGCGGATTCGATAGTCAGCTCGCGCACCTGAGCACGCTGCTCGCCGGCGACGCCGAATTTCTCCCGGCGCAACCGCTGGGCACCCCGCTGCCCGAGGCTGAGGGCGTGGTCTTTCCGCAGCTGCTGGGTGAAGCGTACCGCCGGGTGCCCGATTTCCGCGCGCTCCGCCTGCCGGCCCTCGTCATCACTTCCGAGTTCGGCACGCTCTCGATGTGGGACTGGGAAATCATCACTTACCTCCGCGGGGAAAACGCCGGAGGCCGCCTCATCGCGCCGTACAATCTCGACCACACCCGCACCGTGCTGCGGGCGCTGGGCGTGCAGCGGCAGCTGCAGTCGGTGACTTTCGTCGTCTACCAGGACAACCCCGGCGAGGGCATGCAGGCGCCGATCTTCAAACGGTTCTCCTGGTGGGAGGACGAATGCGTCCGCCGGATGGTCGAAAAATTCGGCATCACCATTGATAAACGCAGCTTCCGCACCCTCGGGGCCGCCGCCCGGTCGATCGACGATGCCGAGGCCGACGCGGCCGCCGCCGGCTGGCAGGTGCCGACGGTGCTCGACCCGCGGGCGTGGCGGGCGGCGGTCAAAATGTATCTGGCCATCACCCGCGATATCGGGGACGATCCGGCGGTGCAGGGGGTCGGGATCAACTGCCTGAACGAGTCGGCCTTTTCCGACACCACCCCTTGCCTCGCCTGGAACATGTTGTACCAGGAACGCGGGTTCATCTGGGGCTGCGAGGCGGACATCATGGCGATGCTGACCAAGTTCATGCTGCACCGGTCGCTCGGCGCCCCGATCATGATGACGAACCTGTACCCGTTCCTGATGGGGCAGGCCGCCCTCAAACACGAACGTATTGCCGCGTTTCCCGAGGTCGAGGGCGACCCGCGCGACTACATCCTCGTCGCCCACTGCGGGTACCTCGGCGTCGTCCCCCAGGCATTCGCGACCGAGTGGACGCTGCGCAAAAAAGTGCTCGCCATCGTCGATGAGCACGCCAGCGCGATCGACGCCCGCCTGCCGACCGGACCGGTCACCCTCGCCAAGCTGCACCCGGACATGACCACGCTGACGCTGGTCGAGGGCGAGCTGACCGGCTACGCCCAGTACCCGGGGTCCGACTGCCTGAATGGCGGCATCATCCGCGTGCCCGACGGCCACCGCCTGATGACGCATCTGGCCTCGCACCATTATCTGCTCATGACCGGGCATCATGCGGCCGCGCTCGACCACGTGAGTTCCGTGTTCGGGCTCACGCCGCAGGTGCTCTAGGCGCCTCCCGGCCGCCTGCGCAGAAGTGTAATTTTTTCACGGTGCTGTGGTCCTGACAGCCGCGGCACCCCGGTTCATGATGATTGCTGCCGACATCATGAAACCGATCGCTTTCTTTCTGTCCTGCCTCGCCGTGGTCTTCGGGATGCCGCGGGTTTCCGCGGCGGCCCCCGACGTGTTCCGGCCGGAAAACATCGATGCGTGGTGCATCGTGCCGTTTGACGCGAAGAAGCGCGGGCCGGAGGCGCGCGCGCAGATGCTCGCGAACCTCGGGATCCGGCGGCTGGCGTACGACTATCGCGCCGAGCACGTGCCGACCTTTGATGCCGAGGTTGAGGCGATGCGGCGCCACGGCATCGAGTTCATGGCATGGTGGTTTCCGGGGGCGCTCAATGACGAGGCCCGCCTGATCCTCGAAGTGATCGCCCGCCAGCGGATCACGCCGCAGTTGTGGCTGACCGGCGGCGGCGAAGAGCCCAAGGACGCGGCGGCGCGCGCGGCCCGCGTCGAGGCGGAGGCGGCGAGGATCCGCCCGATCGCGGAGGCGGCGGCGCCGCTCGGCTGTCAGGTCGCCCTCTACAACCACGGCGGATGGTTCGGGGAGCCGGAAAACCAGGTGGCCATCATCGAGCGGTTGGCCCGCGACGGCGTGAAGAATGTCGGGATCGTCTACAACTTCCACCACGGCCACGCGCACCTCGGCCGCTTCGAGGCGCTCTGGAAAACCATGATGCCGCACCTGCTGGCGGTGAACCTCAATGGCATGGAGGTCGACGGCGACCAGCGCGGCCGCAAGATTCTGCATCTCGGCGAGGGCGATCAGGAACTCGGGATGATGCGCATCATCCGTGAGAGCGGGTGGCAGGGGCCGGTCGGCATCCTCGACCACCGCGAGGAAACGGATTCCGAGGAAACCCTCAAAAACAACCTGCGCGGACTGGACTGGCTGCGCCGCGAACTGGAGGCCCCCGGCTCCGGCGGCCCGCCACCGTTTCCGCCGAAGACGGCGGCGGTTTCGGACGAGGGCCGCTTCGGCAAGGCGCTGGACGCGCGCCAGGGCGGTGCGGTGCATCCGGCCAAACCGGCGTACCGCGCGCGTCCGCTGACCGTCGACGCCTGGGTGCGTCTGGACGATGCCGCCGGCTTCAACATTCTGGTCGCCAGCGAGGTGAAGGCGTCGGCGGCGCACTGGGAACTCTATTCTTTCGCGGGCACCGGCCATTTCCACGTATTCCTGCCCGGCCGTGGCGGCGACTACGGCAGCGGCCTCGCCATCACCGACGGCCGGTGGCACCACGTGGCCGCGGTCATGGAAGCCGACCGGCTGCGGCTCTACGTCGATGGCGCGCTCGCGCGCGAATCACCGCTGCCGCCGGAGCAGGGGCCAGCGGCGGCGGGCGGGCTGGCCATCGGTCAGCTGGTCGAGGGCGGGATCGGCTGCCGCGGCCTGATCGACGAAGTGCGGGTGCGTGCCGGCGCCCACCCGCCGGACGGGCTGCCGACTGCCGCGCCGGTGGCCGATGGCACGGTGGTCGACCTCTGGTCGTTCGAGAAGGCCGCCGATGCCGGGCGCCGAACGTCGTTCCGACCGCCGCGCCCGCCGCTCCGGCCCGAATACCACCCGTTGCACGTGCATCCGATCAATCGCGATCGGATGTATGATTTTTACGCCAAGCAATTGCGCCACGCCCGGCACCTGAATCCCCCGCCGGCGCTGCTCGATCCCTTTCCGGGACTGGATGGCGGAGGGTTCGGGCACTGGGGAAATCAGACCGAGGAAAGCTGGCGCAGCGGAGCGCGCAACGAGATGGATCCGGGCTCGGTGCAGGCGGAGATTTTCCAGGGGTGGGGGATGACGGTGCCGCGGGCGGTGTGTGTGCGGCTCGGGGATTCCGGTGAGATGGCGGCGTGTTTTGATCCCGATGCGCTGCGCTGGGTGGCGGCGTGGACCGGCGGGTTTCTGACCTTCGGCTCGGCGCGCTTCGGGTTTCTCGAGGGGGTGCGTCCGGCGGGGGAACGGGTGCCGCTGGACGAGGCCGACACCAGCCCCGCGGCCGCGCCCGGATCGTTTGCCTACCATGGATTTTTCCGCGCCGGGCCCCGCGTCATTTTTCATTATACCCGCGACGGCCGCGGCTGGCTCGACAGTGCGTGGTGCGACGGCGGACGGTTTGTGCGCACGGTCGAGCCGGCCTCACCGGACCGGCTCCGCGCCCTCGCCGCCGGCGCCCCCGCGCAATGGCCCGAGGTCTTTGAAACCACGGTCACGGCGGGCACCGGATCGCCCTACGCGGTCGACACGGTGGCCGTGCCGTCAGCCACCCCGTGGCGCTCGCTGTTCCACCTCGGCGACCACGATTTTTTTCCCAATGGCGATGCGGCGGTGTGCACGTTTGAGGGGGAGGTCTGGGTGGTGCGCGGGTTGCAGGGCGGGTTCGACCGGGTCCGCTGGAAGCGGTTCGCTTCGGGGCTCCACCAGGCACTCGGCCTCAAAATCGCGGATGGGGTGATCCATGTGCGCGGGCGCGACCAGATCACCCGGCTGCACGACGGCAACGGCGATGACGAAGCTGACCGGTACGAATGCTTTTCCAATGCCTCCGCCACCTCGGTCGGCGGTCACGATTACACCACCGGCCTGCAACGCGACGGACAGGGGCGTTTCCTCTTCGCTTCGTCGCACCTCGGCGTGGGCCGGGTCTCGCCCGACGGCCGGAGCCACGAGGTGCTGGCCACCGGTTTCCGCAACCCCAATGGCCTCGGCCTCGGTCCCCGCGGCGAGATCATCGTCGCTGTCCAGGAAGGCGATTGGACGCCGGCTTCCATGATCGCAGAGGTCGTGCCCGGAGGACACTACGGGCACGGCGGGCCCCGGCCCGGCCCGCTCGGCCACGTGCCGCCGCTGGTCTACCTGCCGCGCGGCCTGGACCACTCGTGCGGCGGTCAGGTATTCATCGAGGGCGACCGCTGGGGGCTGCCGCCCGGAATGCTCGTCCACCTTTCTTTCGGCACCGC
>JALRGF010000589.1 GCA_023253495.1 Verrucomicrobiales bacterium | reverse complement strand
TGAGCCCTGGGGGGTATCGCCGCCCGGAGCGCGGCGCTCCGGCGAGGCGTGGCATCGCACCGGCAGAGCCGTAAGGCACGCCGTTCGAGGAGGCGGGAAAGGTTGCGGCCGGAGACATCCGCACCGCCGACGCGCCTGGAGGTCGCATCCCACCTCATGCGATCTTAGAAGGTCTGGCCCCACCACGTCTGGCCTGTCCCGGGCGGCGGTGCGGTGCGGGGCGCTGAGGTGGATGGGGTCCTGATTCGCCTTGGGAGGTTGGTGGCGTTCAGGGGGAGGGTTCTTTTTTCAACTGGCCGAGGCCGTTGAGCAGGCCGGCGAGGAAGCCGTCGACGGGGTTGGCGTGGCGTGGGGAGGCGGGGGGTTTGCGGGAGGTGCGGGGTTTGGCGGATTGGCGGGCGGGGGTGGAGGCGGCGGGGGTGAGGCCGTCGCGTTCCATTTTGCGCATGGTGACGGTGACGACGTCGCCGAGCGAGTAGCGGTCGAGAATGCCGGCGATGGCGTTACGGACGTCGATCATGAGCATGCGCAGGCCGCAGTGGTCGGGGTCCGGGCACGAGCATGGTTCGTAGGCGGTTTCGCTGGCGCAGCCGATGGGGGCGAGTTTGCCTTCGAGGACGCGGACCAGTTCGCCCATGGTGGTGGTATCCGGGTTGCAGCGCAGGCGGGTCCCTCCGGCCTTGCCGCGGATTCCTTCGACGTATCCTTCGGCTTTGAGGTCGGCGAGGATGTTTTCGAGGAATTTGGCCGGGATGTGTTCGGTTTCGGCGAGACGGGAGACGGACGCAACCGGCGTGCCCAGCCGTTGGAGCACGCCGAGACGGATCAGGGTGCGCAGGGCGTATTCACCGCGTTTGGTCAGCTTCACAGGGGAAAGCGATGCGATGCAAAGCGGCCGAGTGCAAGTCGGAAGTCGGAAGTCGGAAGTCGGACGGCCGGGTGGTCGGGGTGGCCGCTACGGGTGGTCCGGGGTGACGGTGGTTGCATTGGTCCCGGGGTGGTGCGAAGACGAGGAATGAAGCGAGTGGTGACTGGTCTGTTTCTGATGGTGTGGGCGGCGGTGGCCGAGCCGGTACCGGAGACGCTGGTGCGGGAGGGGATTCCGCCGGTACCGGCGGCGTTGCGGGAGAAGGCGGACCGGTATCTGGAGTCGAGGGGGGCCTCGTTTCTCGGGTGGCATCCGAAGCGCCGGGAAATGCTGGTGGCGACGCGATTTGCCGACACGCCGCAGCTTCATGCGGTGCGGATGCCGGGCGGCGCGCGGCGGCAGCTGACATTTTTTGATGAACCGGTGCGTGGTGGCGGGTACCGGCCGGTGACCGGGGAATGTGTCATCTTTTCGCGCGACACCGGTGGGGGTGAACAATTTCAGTTGTACCGGCTGGATCTGGCGGACGGCCGGACCACGCTGTTGACCGACGGTACCTCGCGCAACCTCGGAGGGGTGTGGTCGAAGGACGGACGGCGCCTGGCCTATGCCTCGACGGTGCGCAACGGCCGGGACATGGACATCTGGGTGCTGGATCCGGACCGACCGGCCGAGCGGCAGCTGGTGTGTGAGAATGAGGGCGGCGGGTGGTCGGCGCTCGACTGGTCGCCGGACGGTAACCGTCTTCTGCTGGGCGAATATGTATCGGCGAACGAGAGCCACCTCTGGCTGGCGGAGGTGGCGAGCGGCCGTCGCGAGCGGCTGACGCCGGCGGGCGGGCCGCCGGTATCGCGCGGGGGCGGGCGGTTCGCGCCCTCGGGTGCGGAAATTTTCCTGACCAGTGATGAGGCGGGCGAGTTCAAGCAGCTGGGGCGGATGACGCTGGCGGAGCGGCGATTCCGGCCGTTGACGGCGGATATTCCATGGGATGTGGAAGGATTTGATGTGTCGCCGGACGGCCGGTTCCTGGCGTACGTGATCAATGAAGACGGAGCGAGCCGGCTGCGGTTTGTGGCGACCGGCGGTGACCCGGCGCCGGCGGCTCCGGCGTTGCCGCCCGCGGTGATCAGCGGAGTGGAATGGTCGGCGGACGGGGCGGCGGTCGGATTCAGCATGACCGGGGCGCGGTCGCCGGCCGATGCGTGGTCGTGCGACCCGGTCACCGGCGAAGTCACGCGATGGACCGAGAGCGAAGCTGGCGGGATGGACACCGCGCTTTTTGTGGAGCCTGAGACGGTGCGGCTGCGGAGCTTTGACGGGGTGGCGGTGTCCGGCTTTCTGTACACGCCGGACCAGTCGAAGTTTCCCGGGCCGCGTCCGGTTTTAATTTCGATTCATGGCGGTCCGGAGGGCCAGTCGCGGCCGGTGTTTCAGGGGCGGAACAATTATTATCTCAATGAGATGGGGGTGGCGTTGTTGTTTCCGAACGTCCGGGGATCGACCGGTTACGGAAAGTCCTTTCTGGCGCTCGACAACGGTTACCGGCGCGAGGATTCGGTGAAAGACATCGGGGCGTTCCTTGATTTCATCGCGACGCGCAAGGACACCTTGGATCCGGCACGGGTCGGCGTGATCGGCGGGAGTTACGGCGGCTACATGACGCTGGCCAGCCTGATCCATTACCAGGACCGCCTGCGCTGCGGCTGTGACATCGTCGGTATCTCGAACTGGCTGACATTCCTGGCGAATACCTCCGATTACCGCCGCGACCTGCGGCGGGTGGAATACGGCGACGAACGCGACCCGAAGATGGCCGAGTTCCTGCGAAGCATCAGTCCGACCGTGCACGCCAGCCGCATCCGCCAGCCGCTGTTCATCGTGCAGGGAAAGAACGACCCGCGGGTGCCGCTGAGCGAAGCCGAGCAGATGGTCAAGGCGGTCCGGGCCAACGGCACCCCGGTCTGGTACCTGATGGCCACAGACGAAGGCCATGGTTTCGCCAAAAAGAAAAACGCTGATTACCAGTTCCTGAGCACCCTGATGTTCTTCGAAAAACACCTGTGACCCGCCTCGACGCCTTTGCTGAAATGGGATTGCCGCGCGCGCCATCAGTCGACGCGGAAGCGCTGGCGCGGCAGTTCGACGCCCTCAGCCGCACCCGGCACCCGGACGCCGGGGGCGAGGCGGCGGCGTTTGCGCGGCTGGCCGAGGCGCGGCGGCTGTTGTCATCGACCGCCCTGCGCCTGCGGCATTTGCTGGAGCTTGAGCACCCCGGCACCCGGTTGGAGGGCGCGCTGTCGCCGTCGCTCATGGACCTGTTCGCGGCGGTTGGCCCGGCGCTGCAGGCGGCTGGCGACCTCGAGCGACGCCGGGCGGCGGCGACCAGCGCGCTGGCCCGCGCCCTGCTGGCTCCCGGGCAGATGCACGCGCGCGAGGAGCTGGAGCGGCTGGGAGCGGAGGTGGCGGACCGTCTTGAGGCCATTGACGCGGCTTCCCGGTTGTGGGACGGGACGGCCGGGACGCTCACCGCCTGGGCGCGTGAAGCGGCCTTCCTGGAAAAGTGGCAGGCGCAGATCCGCGACGCCCTGAGCCGCCTCGGCCTGTGATCACCATCCATCCCGGCTTCCCTTCATCCTTCATCCTTCATCCTTTCTTTCCCCGCCCCACGCATGATCTGCGGCATTGACCTTGGCACCACACATTCCCTGATCGGCGTTGTCGAAGCGGGGTTTCCGATACTGCTGGCTGACGAGAGCGGGTCGCGGCTGACTCCGAGTGCGGTGTATTTTCCGGCGGACGCCGCGGAGCCGCCGCGGGTGGGGGCGGCGGCGCTGCGGCAGCGGGTGCTGGATCCCGGGCGCACTGTGACCTCGGTCAAGCGCCTGATGGGTCAGCCGGGGCGGGTCGGGCCGCGGGCGATGCGGCCCGAGGAAATAGCCGCCTTGATCCTCGGGCGCCTGAAGGCGGTGGGGGAAGCGGCGATGGGTGAGCCGTTGACCCGTGCGGTGATCACGGTGCCGGCGTACTTCAACGATTCGCAGCGGGCCGCCACCAAACGGGCCGGCGAGCGCGCCGGTTTGGTGGTCGAGCGGATCCTCAACGAACCGACGGCGGCCGCGCTGGCGTACGGCCTTGACAAGCTGGATGAGCGATCGCGGGTGGCTGTCTACGACCTTGGTGGCGGCACCTTTGATATTTCCATTCTCGAGCTTCGTTCCGGGGTGTTCGAGGTGCTGAGCACGGCCGGGGATACGCGACTCGGGGGTGATGACATTGATGAGGCGGTGGTCGCGCATCTGCAGGCGCGGCTCGGGGAGCCGGCCGATGCGCCGGCGCGCGCGCGCCTGTGGGAAGCGGCCATCGCCGCGAAGCATGCGCTTTCCACGGTCGACACCCACCGGGTGCAGCTCCCGTTTTACCGGGGGACGGAGAGTGTGGAACTCGAGCTGACCCGCGCGGAGCTTGAGGCGCTGGCCGGTCCGGTCGTCGACCGCACGCGGGCCTGTTGCCGGCGGGCGCTGGCCGATGCCGGCCTGCCGGCGGCGGATCTTGATGAAGTGATTCTGGTGGGGGGTGCGACCCGCATGCCGCTGGTCCGGCGGGTGGCGGCGGAGGTTTTCGGGCGGGAGCCGAACATTTCGCAGCACCCGGACGAGGCGGTGGCGCTCGGCGCGACCATTCAGGCCGGCATCCTCGAGGGTTCGCTGCGCCAGATCCTGCTGCTGGATGTCACCCCGCTGTCGCTCGGCCTCGAAACCTTCGGCGGCCTGATGAACGTCATCATTCCGCGCAATACGACGATTCCGTGCAAGGCCGGCGAGCTGTTCACCAATGCCGTGCCCAATCAGGAATCGATGCTCGTGCGCGTGCTCCAGGGCGAACGGGAGATGGCGCGCGACAACTGGGAACTCGGGCAGCTGGCCATTGATTTCCAGCCCGGACCCAAGGGCAGTGCGCGGGTAGGCGTGCAATTTGAAATCGACCAGAACGGCCTGCTCCGGGTGCTCGCCCGCGACACCCGCACCGGCACCGACCGTGTGCTGGAGATCCGGAATACGGCGGTCGATGTCGACGACGCCCGCGTCGAAGAAATGATTGCGGCTTCGCTGGATCACGCCTTTGACGACATGCGCGAGCGCGTGTTCACCGAGGCGCGGCAGAAAGCGGAGGAATTGCTCCCGGCGGTCGATCAGGCGCTGGCAGCCGCAGGATCGGCAGTGGCGGAAATGGACCGGGCGGCCATTGAGGCCGCGGCGGCGGAAACGCGGGCCGCCCTTGAGGCCGGGGAGGCGGCGCGGCTGAAGGCGGCGGTGACCGCGCTCGACCGGGCGACCGAGCACCTCGCCGCGGTGCTGGTCGATCGGGCGCTGGAGGAATCGCTGCAGCGTCGCGGCATCCTCTGAAGCCGGGTCCCTTCCGGAGCAGCAGCTCGATTCCGGGATGCCGGCTTCAGTCAAGGGCGCCGGCTTAATCCCAGAGCGGCACCACGCCGCGGAACTGCGACGGGTGGCCGCTGATGCCGTTCCACAGGAGGATGGCGTGGGCGGCTTCGTGTTTCAGGGTGCGGTCGTCCCAAGTGCCGTCGGGAAGCATGGCGATGACGATGACGACCGGCCGCTCGCGCCCGGTGAAAAGCGTCAGTCCGCCGGAGCGGTCGCGCACCTCCTCCCGCAGCGAAGTGTAAAAGGGAACGCCGCGCGCATCCTTGCGCACCGCCGGCACGGGTTTGAGGACGACGTCGCCGCCGAACCAGAGGCGCCGGCGGCTGAAATGCGGCGAGGCCAGCAGTGATTCGAGGTGCTCGGCGGTGCGTTTTTCCAATGCCGGATGGGAGCCTTTGAGGACGCGGTATTTGTTCGGGATGTTGATCGCGCGCTCGAACGCGAGGCAGCCGACAGCGGTCATGGAGATGAGTACGGCCAGCGCGGCCAGCAGGGGGACCGGCAGGCGGGGCGGCAGGCGGGGCGGCACAGGGGCGGGGCGCGAGAGCATGAAGGGACCATGCGGCGGAGGCGGCGTGCCGCAAGGCGGGGCGGGCGTTTCTGGCACCCCTGCGGGGTGCGGCATTTTTTGCGCAGGGTCCGTGGGTGGCCGTCGGTGGAGGGGCCGTGGGCCGTGGATTCGCCGGCCACCCACGGCTATGTTCGGTCATCCCTCCGGGATGGGGAGCGGAGGGGGATCAGGGTCAAGGATGAGGGATGAGGGATGAAGGATGAGGGATGAGGGATGAGGGATGAGGGATGAAGGATGAGGGATGAGGGATGAGGGATGAGGGATGAGGGATGAGGGATGAAGGATGAGGGA
>JALRGF010000479.1 GCA_023253495.1 Verrucomicrobiales bacterium | reverse complement strand
CGATTGTTGAGCGTGTCCTCGATGAGGGTGCCGGCCGGTGTGTTTGAGTGGTAGTCGACGCGCCGGGTGATGGCGGTGGAGTATGTTTTGCACCCGGCGAGGGCCAGGGTGAGGGCGGCCAGAACGGCGTGGGCGTGGGTCAGGCGGATGGCAGTCATGTCAGCGCGGAAAGTGGACGGATGAAGCGGTAGGCGTCGGCCCGCCGGAGCTTCGAAACCCGCAGCCTGCCAGTCGGCGGCGTTTCACGCGACTGTTTTTTTGTGGATCTCGACGTCGTAGATGACGCCGGATCCGACGAGGCGGTCGGGCCGGAATGACGCAGTGGCCAGCAATCCGTTCATGTTCCCGCGGGTGCGGTAGTCGAATTTTTTCCCGAAGACTTCGAGCAGGCGGATGCTCGCATGCGGGCGGTAGGTATTGACGATCAGAGAGCCGTCGGGAGCGGTAATGCGGGCGAGCACGGCGGCGAGGGCTTCGGCGTTGTGCGGTTCGGGAGGGGCGGGCTCCCCGGTGCGGCGCTCGGTGGTGTCGCAGCTGTGGCCTTGCAGGTATTCAAAGATGCCGACGGCGGTGACGACGTCATAGCCGGCACCGGACGGCCCGGCGGCGGCGGCAAAGGCGTCTTCGCTGAACACGGCGAGGGCGCCGTCGCGGGCCTCGTCGGCGAGCCGGTCGCGGGTGGTCGGCAGCTTGGCGAGCAGGCGCCGTGTCTTCACGGTATTGACCTCCTCGCGGTCAGTGATGGCCACGCTGATGGTGGCGGGGTCATGGCCGTCGCGCACCAGGCGGTCGTAGACCAGCGCCATGCTCAGGCCGGTGCCGGCGGCCACCGCTTTCAGGCGCACCGGCCGTCCCGCCTGCAGCCGGCGGCTGGCTTCGGCGTGGGTGGCGCACGTTTCCCAGATGAATCGCAGCTGCACGTCCCGGCCCTGCACGGAATTGAAGAACAGCCGGTCCCAGCGATCGCCGGCCGCGCGCACCGCGGGCACGATCATCAGGTACGGTCCGTTCATCGGATCGCCACCTTCAACCAGCCCGGCGATGTCCGCCCGTGACGAGGCGAGCAGCGACTGGGCATACGGATGGCCGGAACGCTCGAGGATCGGGCAGCGGTAGGCGGTGGGCTCGTCGTCGGCGGCGCGGCGCGTGGTGCGCTTGACAATCCGGTAACTGAGGCGCGCCAGCAGCTGACGGCCGAGCGACGCCGGGGCCAGCCCGTGCCCGCCGAAAACCGTCTGGCTCAGGCTGTCGAACAGGCTGCGGGCGACGTCATCCGGTCCGTCGCCGTACAGCGCGGCCACCGCGTTCATCGGGCGCATCGGTTTCATGGGGTGAGGGGCGGGCGGTCGGGTGAACCGGCGGGTGGTGGTGCGTCGGGGCGGGGGACGGCCGCGCGGTTGACCGCACTGATCACCGCCTTGATGGAGGCCAGTTCGATGTTGGTGTCGACGCCGGCACCCCATGCTTGGCGGCCGTCGGTCAGGCGGATCTGAATGAACGACAGCGCACTGGCTTCGGTGCCGGCGCTGAGCGACTGCTGTTTGAAGGCGACAACTTCGAAGGCGGGCAGGCCGGCGTCGTGGATGAGGGCGGCGGCGAAGGCGGCGATCGGCCCGTTGCCTTCGCCCCCGATCTTCCGCTCATGGCCATGCAGGATCACGCTGGCCCGGCAGCGGAAGAGGCCGTCCACGCCGTCGGCATGGAAATGGTGCAGCGCGCAGGGGGTGGCGCGGTCAATGTACTCGTTCCAGAACATCGCCTTGAGTTCGGCCGCGCTGACTTCGCGGCCGAGGCGGTCGACCTCGTCGTTGGCCAGCGGGCCGAATTCACGCTGCAGCTCCTTGGGAAGTTCGATGCCGAACTCGCTTTCGAGCAGGTAGGCCACGCCGCCTTTGCCGCTCTGGCTGTTGACGCGGATGACTTCGCGGTATTCGCGGCCGAGGTCGGCGGGGTCGATGGCGAGGTACGGCACGTCCCAGTGGCTGCGTCCGCCTTTGGCCCATTCGTTCAGGCCTTTTTTGATGGCGTCCTGGTGGCTGCCGCTGAACGCGGTGAAGACGAGTTCGCCGGCATACGGATGGCGGGGCGGCACGCTCATACCGGTGCATCGCTCGTAGATTTCCCGCAGGCCGTTGAGGTCGGAAAAATCAAGCTTCGGGTCGATCCCCTGCATGTACAGGTTCATGGCCACGTTGATGACATCGAGGTTGCCGGTCCGCTCGCCGTTGCCGAAGAGGGTGCCTTCAACGCGGTCGGCCCCGGCAAGCAGCCCGAGTTCGGTGGCCGCCGTGCCGGTCCCGCGGTCGTTGTGGGTGTGCAGGGAAATGACGAGCGATTCCCGGTTGCGGATCCGGGTGACCATCCATTCGATCTGGTCGGCGTACACGTTGGGTCCGGCGATTTCCACGGTGTCGGGCAGATTGAGGATCATTTTCCGCTCCGGGGTCGGCTGCCAGACGTCCATGACCGCTTCGCTGATGTCGCGGGAAAATTCGACCTCGGCGAGGGAGAAGCTTTCCGGGGAATACTGGAGCACGACCTCGGTGCCGCCGGCCTCCAGCGCCGGCACGCGGTCCTTGATCCACCGGGCCCCGCGCACCGCCAGCTCAATGATCCCGGAGGGCTCAAGGCCGAAGACGACCCGCCGCTGCGCCGGGGAAACGGCATTGTAGAGATGAATAATCACGCGGCGGGCGCCGGCCAGCGACTCGAACGTCCGGTCGATCAGGTCTTCACGCGCCTGCACGAGGCACTGGATGGTGACGTCTCCGGGGATCCGCTGGTCTTCGATGAGGCGGCGGTTGAAAGCGAATTCGGTGTTGGAGGCCGATGGGAATCCCACTTCAATCTCCTTGAACCCGCAGCGGACCAGCGCGTCAAACAACTCCAGTTTCTGCGACACGTTCATCGGCACAGCCAGCGCCTGGTTGCCATCCCGCAGGTCCACGCTGCACCAGATCGGGGCGCGGGTGAGCGTGCGCGAGGGCCATTGACGGTTGGTCAGCGGCACCGGCGGAAACGCGCGGTATTTGGTGGATGGGTCGCGGAGCATGGAACGGAAAAGGTCATTCTGCCCCGATCCCCGGATCCTTCAACCGGTGAGAACGAGGAAGCAAACGGCAACTGTGGAAACGGGATCCACCGGTCCCACGCCTCCTTGCTCCGGCGGCGGGCGTGTGCAGGCTGCGCGGTGCCTCACCACTCCAACGACCGCCGGCGCGCCGTGCCCTGGCTCTTTTTCGGGACCGCCGCCTGGGGGCTGAGTTTTCCCGTGCAGAAAATGCTGACCGCGCTGGGTCAGGCCACGGTGCCGGAGGCGGGTTCGTGGTTCCTGACGTCCTGGCTGATCTGTGTGCGCTCGCTGCTGGCGGTGGTATTTCTGCTCGCCTGGCGGTGCGACCTGCTGCGCGGGCTGAGCCGTCCGGAATGGCGTCAGGGGCTTTGGCTCGGGCTGGCCGGCGGGGCCGGCATGGTGCTGCAGGCCGACGGCCTGGCGCACACCAGCGCCTCGACCAGCGCCTTTCTCACCCAGGCCTACTGCATCCTGCTGCCGCTCTGGCACTGCCTGAGCCGCCGGCTCGCTCCCGGCTGGCCGCTGCTGGCCAGCACGGGGCTGGTCGTCTGGGGCATCGTCATCCTTTCGGGTTTCCGCTGGTCCACGCTGCACATGGGGCGCGGTGAATGGGAAACCCTGGCCGCCGCCGTGTGTTTCACGTTTCAGATCATCCTGCTCGAGCGCCCGGCCTTTGCCGGAAACCGCCCGCTGCCTGTCACCGCACTGATGTTTCTCGGGTTTGCCGCGTGGTCGCTGCCGGTGGCGCTGGCCACCGCGCCGTCCGCGCGCGCGCTCGCCACCGTCTGGGCCTCGCCCGCCGCCCTCGCCCATCTCGCCGTGCTCGCCGCCGTTTGTTCGGTGCTCGCTTTCGGACTGATGGTCACATGGCAGCCGAAGATCCCGGCCACTGAAGCCGGTCTCATCTATTCTTTCGAGCCGGTCTGCGCCTCCCTCTTCGCTCTCTTCCTGCCCGCCTGGCTTTCCGGATGGACCGGCGTGCCCTATGCCAATGAATCGCTCACCACCTCGCTGGTTGCGGGTGGCCTGCTCATCACCCTGGCGAACATTCTGCTCCAGTGGCGCGGGCCTGGCGGCACGGCGGCGACATGACGCGGTCG
>JALRGF010000472.1 GCA_023253495.1 Verrucomicrobiales bacterium | reverse complement strand
GGCAGAATTCGTCCGGAAAACTCGTCCCCGAGGGCGTCGAAGGCCGGGTGCCGTACCGCGGGCCGTTGCGCGACACAGTCTTTCAACTTCTCGGCGGCCTGCGCTCGGGCATGGGGTATGTCGGCGCGGCCAACCTGCCGGAATTGCGCGCCAAGGCCCGCTTCACCCGCATCACCGCCGGCGGCCTGCGCGAAAGCCACGCCCACGAAATCGTCATCACCGAGGAACCGGTGAATTATCAGATGGGCGTCTAGGCGGGCGTCTAGGCGGGCGGCGGGGGGCGGGCGGGGCATGCCCAGAAATGCCTTCCGGCCCGGTCCCGGTCCGGGTAGACTGTGACATTTTCCCCAGCTGCCATGAGTTTCCGACGCCCCCTGCTCGCCGTCCTTCTTGGATTCCTGTCCTCAAGCGCCCTGTGCGTGAACCTCCTTCAGGCGCAGACAGTCCGCCCATCCGATTACGGCACGGTGGTCCTCCATCTCAAGGCGGAAGACCTGGCCCAGGAAAACGGGACGCCGGTCACCGCATGGGGGCCGCTGACTGCCGCCGGCACCGCCGCGCCGTCGTTCACCGCGGCCGATGCCAAATTCAACGGCAAGCCGGCCGTCCGCTTCGATGGCAGCTCCGATTACATGACGTGGTCGGAGGCCGACCTGAACGCGCGCACGGTGGTTGCCGCAGTGGTCCTGGATTCCGGGGCGACCACCGACGCCGGTCTGATTTCCAATGGCGGGGCCGACCTGCACATCCGGCGCAACGCCAGCGCCATGGCCTACCGCTCGCCGGGCAAAGGGTTGCAGCTGTACGATTTTGTCGGGGGCACGCCGGCCGGCACCTTGACCGTCAACACGGTGGCCAGCGGCACCTTCGTGGCCGGCACGCCGCACCTGCTGGTGGCGACCGCCGGGACCACGAAGAATTTTTCCGCATTCTGGATCGGAAATCCGGGAACCACGGCCGGCGGCTTCTGGCGCGGCAGCGTGGCGGAAATGATCGTGTATGACGGCCTGCTGACCGACGACGGCCTGGCCAGCGTCAGCTGGTACCTCCAGAACAAATACGCCCTGCCGACTTCCCTGCCGCCCCCCAAACCTTTTGTGCGGTCGTTCACGGCGACGCAGGGCGCGGTGGTTTCGTCGACCGGGCTGCTGTCGCCCGCCGGCCAGGCGGTCACGCTCGGCTGGTCGGTGGAAAATGCGGAGAGCATCACCATCGACCAGGGCGTGCTCGCGGCGGCCCCCCAACCGACCGGCACGGCCACCGCCACCGCGGCGGCCACCACCACTTACACCCTGACCGCGACCAACGCCCAGGGGGCGGTCAGCGCCTCTCTCACCATCCACGTCGGCGTGGTTCCGGAGCCGGTCCGCATCACGGAAATCATGGCGGAAAACAAGGACACCCTGGATGACGAGGACGGCGACGCCTCCGACTGGATCGAGCTGCACAACCCGAATCCGTTCGCGGTCGATCTCGCCGGTCTGCGGCTTCGCGACGGCCAGGACACGTGGGATTTTCCGGCTGGCGCGCTTGTCGAAGCCGGCGGGTACCGCGTGGTCTTCGCTTCGGCGAAAAACCGGGTCGATCCGTCCGGGCCGCTGCACACGAATTTCGCGCTGAACAAGGCCGGCGAATACCTCGGGCTGGTGCGGGCGGCTGACGGCACGGTACTCAGCGAGTTCGCCCCGGCTTTCCCGGTGCAGGGCGAAGGTGTACGTGGTGGGATCGAGGTTCAGCCGGTATTCGGCATACAAAGCGGCCGAACGCAGGGCAAAGTCGAAGTCCCGCGGCAGCTGGGGAACCTGCGGCTCGATATGAGGAGCGCCCGGGTCAGCCGGTCGGCGG
>JALRGF010000410.1 GCA_023253495.1 Verrucomicrobiales bacterium | reverse complement strand
TGCGCGATGACCGCGCGTGGGTGGACGCGCTCCGGTTTGACCCAGAGCGCGAAGGAAAACGGATCCTGGCGGTGCCGTTCGGGCACTGCATCGACGTTCACGGCATTGAAGCCATCGAAGCGGAACCCGTGCCCGCGGTGGCCGGCCGCGGTGATCCGGGACTTGTTTTTCATCTCGGCCGGGCGGGACGGGTCGGCATCGTTCGGGATCTTTTTTTCATCCGCCGACTCGAACCGGATGAAAGCGACCGGGCGGGCGGGCGCGGCGGCGGGCGCGACCTCGGCTAAGGCGGCCGCAGGGCGGTTGCCACGGACAAACCCGCGGAGCTGCTGCCACCAGCTGACCGGGGCGGTCGGCTCCGTGGATGGCGTGGCGGGCGCCGGCGGGCGTTCCTGTTTCAGGGCGGCGGCGAACGCGGGGGCGGCGGCGGTGCGGTAGGCGGCGAGTTTTTCCTCGAGCTGCTGCCGGCGCGCCCGCAGTTCGGCCAGAGGAGCTTCCTCTTCCGGGGTGAAGACGAGCATCGACGGTGGCGGCACGCCGCCGGTGAAGACGGCGAAGAGCCCGAGTTCATCAACGTTGTTCAGAAACGCTGCCATGGAGTAATAATCCTTCATGGTCAGCGGATCGAACTTGTGGTCGTGGCAGCGCGCGCACTCCAGGGTCAGGCCGAGAAAAGCGGTGCCATTGGTGTGGACGCGGTCGGCCACCTGCTCGATGCGGAATTCCTCCGGGTTGCTGCCGGCTTCGTTCGACTGCTGGGCGAGCCGGTTGAAGGTGGTGGCGATCCGCTGGTCGCGGGTCGGGTCGGGCAGCAGGTCGCCGGCCGTCTGCCAGGTGATGAACTGGTCGTAAGACAGGTTTGCGTTGAACGCGCGGATCACCCAGTCACGGTACGGCCAGACGGTCATGTCCGCGTCCTCGTGGCGGCCGTAGGTGTCGGCATACCGCGCCACATCCAGCCAGTCCATGGCGAGCCGTTCGCCGAACGCCGGGGAAGCCACAAGCCGGTCGACCACTCTCTCAAAAGCGTCCGGCGCGGCGTCGGCGAGAAACGCATCGATTTCGCCCGGCGTCGGCGGCAGCCCGGTGAGATCGAGGGTCACGCGCCGCAGCCACATTTCGCGGGGAGCCGGGGGCGCCGGGCGGGCGTGCCGCGACCGCAGGTGCGTGAGCACAAATGCGTCGATCGGGCCGCGGGCAAATCCGTCTTCCTCGGCGGGGGTGACCCTCGGCACCGTCGGCGCCACCGGCGGCACGAACGCCCAGTGGGCGGCGTAGGGTGCTCCCTGGTCAATCCAGCGCGCCAGCATTTCTTTTTCCGCCGGGGTCAGACCAGAGCCTTTTGAGTGGTCCGGTGGCGGCATCACCTCATCCGGATCCGTCGTGTGCAGCCGCCGGATCAACGCGGACTCCGACGCCCGCCCCGGCACAATCGCGCCGGCGGCCACCGCCGCCTCGCGGTCGTCGAGGCGCAGGTCCGCCTTCCTCGCTTTCGGGTCCTGCCCGTGGCAGGCGAGGCAATGCTCAGCCAGGATCGGGCGGACCTCACGGTTGAAGTCGGGTGCCCCGCGGCCGGACGTCTCCCCTGCCCCGGCGCCCGCACCGAGCACCGTGGCTGCCACCAGGATCGGAAAAACGTGACGGAGTGTCATCGGCTGGGACATGCGGGGAGGGGCGCTTCGGGAGCCACGCTGCCCTTAGAGGAGCTGGGGGAAAATCTTACACCCGGACTCCCACGACGCCAGCGGGATTTCCGGGTGTGCGGGTGTCAACGAGCCGTGGGGAGCGCGATCGGGAGGTCGTGCTTCTGGCATCCCTCCGGGATGCGTTG
>JALRGF010000322.1 GCA_023253495.1 Verrucomicrobiales bacterium | reverse complement strand
CGCACTGACGGCATCGCCTTTGACGCTGCCATCTTCACGAACCTGACCCAGGACCATCTTGATTTTCATGGCACGATGGAGGCGTACTTCGAGGCCAAGGCGATGCTTTTCGACCGGCTGGCGGTGCAGCCGGAGAAGAAGCCGGTGGCGGTCATCAACATTGATGACCCGGCCGGGCGGAAGCTGGTGGCCCGGCTGGGCGGGAGGGTGCGGGTGGTGCGTTACGGGCTCGGGGCGACGGCTGACTACCGGGCGACCAATGTGCGTTTTGATGCGGGTGGCACGCAGTACCAGCTGGAGGTGGGTGAGCGCAAGCTGCTGGTCCGCCTGCCGTTGATCGGGCGATTCAATGTGCTCAACAGCCTGGCGGCGGTGGCCGGGGCTACCGCCTGCGGGCTGAACCTGCGCGAGGCGGTGGCCAATCTGGCGCGGGCGCCGCAGGTGCCGGGGCGGCTGGAGAGTGTGGCCGGTCGCCGGGCCTTCCGGGTGTTTGTCGACTATGCGCACACTCCGGATGCCTTGGAGAACGCGTTGACCACGCTGCGTGAGCTTGGTCCGCGCCGCCTGCTGGTTGTCTTCGGCTGCGGGGGCGACCGGGATGCCGGCAAGCGGCCGTTGATGGGCGGGGTGGCGGCGCGGCTGGCGGACTATGCCATCCTGACCTCGGACAACCCGCGGAGCGAGCCGCCGGCGGCAATTCTGGAGGAAATCCGGCGCGGATTCACCGGGGGAGCGGCCCATGAGGTTCTGGAGGACCGGCGCCAGGCCATTGGCCGGGCGATCGAGCTGGCGCAGGACGGCGACATCGTGCTGATCGCCGGCAAGGGTCATGAGAATTATCAGATTGTGGGGGATCGGACGATCGAATTTGACGACCGCCAGGTGGCGCGGCGGTTTGTGGAACAGAAGCCGGCGGGAGTGGTGCCGGAGCCGGGGGGACGGGAGCGGCGCCCGCCGTCGCGCGGCGAAAGGAGGTCGTCATGAAACCGATGACCCTTGAGCGGGTGGCCGAGTGGGCGGGCGGGGTGCTGAGCGGCGGTGAGTCCGGGTCGGTGGTGGTGCGGGTGTCGACCGATTCGCGCCAATCTTTGGCGGGAGCGTTGTTTGTGCCGCTGGTCGGCGAGCGGCATGATGCGCATGATTTTCTGCCGCAGGCGTTTGCCGGCGGGGCGGTGGCGGCGTTGAGTGCGCGGGACGGGGCGGCGGAGGCGGGTCCGTTGATCCGGGTGGACGACACGCTGATGGCGCTGCAGCGGCTGGCCACGCGGTACCGGGCCTCGCTGGATCCCTTTGTGGCGGTGGGGGTGACGGGGTCCAACGGCAAGACTTCGACCAAGGATTTTCTGAAGGCGGTGCTGGCGCGGCGGCACCGGGTGCATGCGACTCTGGGCAACCTCAACAACCACATCGGGGTGCCGTTGACGGTGCTCGGGGTGGAGGCGGAGCACACGGCGGGAGTGTTTGAAATGGGCATGAACCACTTCGGGGAGATCGCTCCGCTGGCCGCCATCGCGCAGCCGGACATCGCCGTGGTCACCAACATCGGCACAGCTCACATCGAATTTCTCGGCAGCCGGGAAGGCATCGCCGTGGAGAAAGGGCGGCTGGTCGAGGCGGTGCCGGCAGGCGGTTTTGTCGTGCTCAACGCGGACGACGACATGACCCCCGGCCTGGCCGCACGGGCGCGGGCGCCGGTCGTCACCGCCGGCCTCAGCGGTGGCGCGGTGCGTGCGGAGGCGGTGGAGGGGACGTCGTTTGACCTGCGGTTGCCGGACGCGCTGCTGGTGCGAGTCACCCTGCCGGTGCCGGGGCGCCACATGATCAGCAATGCGCTGCTGGCCGCGGCTGTCGGCTGGCGACTGGGTTTTTCCCCTGACGAGATCCGGGAAGGTCTGGAGACTGCGGTGCTGCAGGGCGGGCGGCTCCAGCACCGGACGGTGGCCGGTCTGCGGATCCTCGATGACAGTTACAATGCCAACCCCGACTCGATGGTGGCCGCGCTGCGCACGCTGCGCGGGGAGAAGGTCGGGGGGCGTCGCCTGGCCGTGCTCGGTCGCATGGGGGAACTCGGGCCGCAGACGGCGGCCGGCCACCGTGCGGTGGGCGAGGCGGCGGCGGCGGAGGGAGTGGATTTTCTGCTGACGGTCGGAGACGATGATTCGCGGCTCATCCATGAGGCTTTCGGGGATGCGGCGCGGTCGCGGCGCTGCGCGACGCATGCGGAAGCGGCGGCGTGGCTGCGGGCTGAGGCGACCGGAGCCGATCTGGTGCTGCTCAAGGGCAGCCGGTCGGCGGCGATGGAGAAAGTTCTTTTGAATCTGGAAGCCGCGACTCCGGACAGAACCGGCGCCAAGCCCCCGACTTCCGAACACTGACCCCCGACCACTGATGTTGTACTGGATCTATGAAATGACCGAGGGGATGCAGCAGGAGGGTCTGTTGTACAAGCTCCTCAACGTGTTCCGTTACCAGACGTTCCGGGCGGCGGTGGCCTGTCTGCTGGCGTTTCTGCTGATTGTGCTGACCGGGGAGCGGGTGATCCGCAAGCTGATTTCGCTGAAGGTCGGGCAGCCGGTCCGCACGGCGGAGGAGGTGCACAAGCTGTTCGAGCTGCACGGTCGGAAGGCGGGCACGCCGACGATGGGCGGTATCATGATCATTGCCGGGGTGGTGCTGGGCACGCTCTTCTGTGCGCGGTGGGACAACCTGTTTGTGTGGGTGTCGCTCGGGGTGTTTCTCGGTCTCGGGGCACTCGGGTTTATCGACGACTATGCGAAAGTGGTGAAGAAGAATTCGCGCGGGGTGTCGGCGCGGGCGAAGCTGGCGGTGCAGCTGGGGATTGCGCTGACGGCCGCGCTGGTGCTGTGCTACTCGCATGTGGGTGATGATTTCATCGGCGCGCTCTACGTGCCGTTTGTGAAGAGTCCGTTGTTGAAAGAAATGGGGCTGCTGGCGCTGGCCTTTTTTTCGGTGGTCATTGTCGGGAGCAGCAATGCGGTCAATCTGACGGACGGGCTGGATGGTCTGGCGACCGGCTGCACGATCACGGTGGCGCTGGCCTACGGGGTGTTCTGTTATGCCGTCGGGCGGCAGGATTTTTCCGGTTATCTCTCGATTCCGCATCATGCCATGACCGGGGAGCTGGCGATTGTGTGTGCGGCGCTGGCCGGGGCGAGCCTCGGGTTTCTGTGGTACAACTGTCATCCGGCGCGGGTGTTCATGGGGGACACCGGTTCGCTGGCGATCGGCGGGCTGCTGGGCACGGTGGCGATCTGCTGCAAGCAGGAGCTGACGCTGCTGATTGTCGGTTTCATCTTCGTGATGGAGGCGTTGTCGGTGATGCTGCAGGTGGCGAGCTTCAAGCTGCGGGGCGGCAAGCGGATTTTCCGGATGTCGCCGATCCACCATCATTTTGAGCTGGGCGGTTGGGCGGAGACGACCGTGGTGACCCGTTTCTGGATTCTGTCGGTGATCTGCGCGCTGATCGGCGTGGCGTCACTCAAGCTGCGTTGAGGATTTTTGCGTATCGGCCGCCATGACTCATTCCGGACAACACATTGCCATTCTCGGGCTCGGCGCGAGCGGCGGCGGGGCGGCCCGGCTGGCGCGGCAGGGCGGGGCGCGGGTCACGGTGCTGGATTCCGGGGCGGCGGCGGTGCTGGCGCCGGCGGCCGGCAGGCTGGAGGCTGAGGGGGTGACGGTGGTGGCGGAGGCGGCGGGAGTGCCGGCGGGAGCGCATTTTGATCTGGCGGTGATCAGTCCCGGGGTGGATCCGGCGGGCAGGCTGGCGGGCGCGGTGGCGGCGGCCGGGGTGCCGGTGGTCGGGGAGATTGAATTTGCCTGGTGCCATCAGGACCGGCCGGTGGTGGCGGTGACCGGCACGAATGGGAAGTCGACGACGACCGAGCTGGTGGCGCGGCTGCTCAATGCGGGAGGAATCCGGACATTGCCGGCGGGCAACCACGGGCGGGCATTTTCCGACGTCGTGTGGGCGGGCGACCCGGTGGATGTGCACACGCTGGAGGTCAGTTCCTTTCAGCTTGAGACGATCCGGACGTTCCGGCCGCGGGTCGGGGTGTGGATGAATTTTGCGCCGGACCACCTTGACCGCCATCCCTCGCTGGAGGCGTATTTTGAGGCCAAGGCGCGGATCTTTGAAAATTTCGGGCCGGGAGACACGGCGGTGGTGAAGCTTGAGGACCGGCGACCGGTGACGCCGCCTGCGCAGACGGTGACCTTCAGTGCGCATGCCACGGGTGCGGACTACGGATTGGACGGCCGGTGGATCATGCATCGCGGCGAACGGGTGGTGGATTTTGCGGCCACGCGGCTGCGGGGCCGGCACAATGCGGAGAACCTGATGGCGGCGCTGGCGGTGGGGCGGGCGTTCGGCATCGGGTGGGAGGTGCTGGCGGCGGCGGCGGCCGGGTATGAGGCGCCGCGGCACCGGTGTGAGCTGGTGGCGGTGGTCGGGGGACGGGAGTTCATCAACGACTCGAAGGCGACCAATCTGCATGCGCTGGAGAGCTGTCTGCGGGCGCTGCCGGATCCGGTGGTGCTCATTGCCGGGGGCAAGGACAAGGGGCTGGACTTTGCGCCGTTGCGGGAGCTGGTCGGCCGCATGACGACGCGGGTGCTGGCCATCGGCCAGTTGCGGGCGCATCTGGCGGAGGCGTGGGGCGGGGTGGTGCCGGTGGAGGCGTGTGGCAGTCTGGAAGAGGCGGTGGAGCGCGGACTGGCGGTGAGCCGTCCGGGGCAGGTGGTGCTGCTGAGTCCGGGCACCTCGAGTTTCGACATGTTCCAGGGCTATGAAGACCGGGGCGAGAGTTTCGTCCGGGCGGTGCGCCGGCTGCACCCGCCGGTCTGACGGTCCTGATTTTTATTCCCCTGCCCACCATTCCGCCATGTTCCAACGACACGATCCACCGGTCCGACTGCGTCGCCCCCTGCGGGGCGGAATGCTGCACCAGATGCATGCCAAAATGAACCGTCTGCCGGCGCATTTGACGCGCGAGGACGACTGGAGCCAGGATCAGCCGGGGGTCCGCTTGTCGCGGGTCTTCGGGGTGGTGCTGGGTATTCACATTGTGGCCATCGGCGGGCTGGTGGCCTATGAAATGTTCCGGCATCATGAGCCGGCGGTGCCGGCGGGGGCGAGCGCGCTGCGACCGGCCGTCCGGGAAGCGCGGCCGGCGGCGGCGGGTGCGGCCGCGGCGCAGCGGGTGACCGACGCCTTTGCGGACGATCCGGTGCATGAAGGATTGATCAAGCATGTGGTGGCTCCGGGGGAGCGGCTGGCCGACATCGCGGCGCGTTACGGGGTGGACGAGCGGGCCTTGACCGCCAAGAACCGGATCGGGAACGCCCGGCCGTTTGCCAGCGGCATGAAGCTGGTCATTCCGAACCGTCAGCTGCAGGCGGCGGCGCCGGTGGTGACGCCGGCGCCATTGTCCGGCCTGGCGGGGTCGTCGCCGGTGGCCGGATCCGGAAATACTCTGAGGACACCGCCGGGTTATGATCCGTCAATTCCGACGCTGCGGGCGGAGCCGGTGGATGAGCCGGCGCCGGCACGGGCGGCGGCGCCCAAACCGGCGGTGGCCAAACCGGCGGCGCGTCCGCCGACTTCGGAGCGCAAGCCGTCCGCGGTGGCGGCGGGTCCGAAGAAGCCGGTGGCGCCGGTGCGGAAGGTGGAGACGGCGGCGAAGCCGAAGGCGAAGGGTCGGGTCCATGTGGTCCGGGAGGGCGACACTGCCTATCAGATTGCCAGGAAGTACGGGGTGAACCTCGATCAGTTGATCAGGACCAACGGCATCAATCCGAACACGCTGCGTCCGGGGACATCACTGACTATTCCGCCGCCGACCCGCTGAGAGCCGTCCGGGGGGCGGCGCCGTTGCGGCGAGGCGCTCCGCGGGCTGACCCGTTCCCGATTCCCATTCCATCATGTCAAAAATCGCCGGCCATGCCCTGTTGGGGTGCGTGATTCTGCTGCTCGGGCTGAGCATTGTGATGCTGGTCAGCACGGGGATGTGGGTTCGCGACTACCAGGGGGATGCCTTTGCCATTGTGCAGCGGCAGCTGCTCTGGATCGGGCTCGGCGCGATGGCCGGGGCGATGGCGTTGCGGATTCCGATGGACTGGCTGCAGCGGCTGGCCCCCTGGATTTACGGGGCCGGCTGTGTGTTGCTGGCGCTGTGTTTTGTCGAGGGTGTCGGGAAAGAGATCAACGGGTCGTACCGGTGGATTGAGTTGGGAAAGCTCGGTCTGAGCGGGGTGCGGCTCCAGCCGTCCGAGTTTGCGAGGCTGGCGGTGGTGATCGCGCTGGCGGCGTGGTATATGCGGGTCGGGGAGCGCAGCCGGTCGTTTTTTCAGGGGTTTTTGATTCCGCTGCTGCTGGTGACGGTGCCGGTCGCACTGATCGGGGCGGAAGTAGATATCGGCACGGCGGCGCTGGTCGGGCTGGCGTGTTTCTGTCTGATGTTTGTGGCCGGGGCGAACCTGCCGGCGCTGGTGGTGACGGTGCTGGCGGGGTTGGGTGCGGTGTATGGGGTGATCCGGTTTATTCCGAACCGGGCGGCGCGGTTCACGGATTTTTTCGAGATCTGGCGGGACCCGATGTCACAGATGAACGAAACCGGCATGCAGCAGATCCGGGCGATGATGGCCTTTGCGAACGGTTCGACGACCGGGGTCGGTCTGGGAGAGGGGCAGCAGAAGATGTCGCGTCTGCCGTATGCGCACACGGACTTTGTGTTTCCGATCATCGGGGAGGAGCTGGGGCTGGTGGCCACGCTCTCGGTGGTGGTGTGTTACGCGTTGATGCTGGTTTTCGGGATGTTCATTGCGTTGCATGCGGCGACGCGGTTTGGCCGTCTGGTGGGGGTCGGCTGCGTGGTGTTGATTGCCTTTCAGGCGACATTGAACATTGCCGTGACCACGGCCTGCCTGCCGAACAAGGGTCTGCCGCTGCCATTGGTGAGCTACGGGGGATCGAACCTTCTTTTCTGCCTCGTCTGTGTCGGTCTGCTGCTGAACCTGCATCGGACGGCGGTCTATCCGGAGGTGCTGCGGCCGGCCGGGATGCCGCGGCGGCGGGTCACGCCGCGGGTGTGATTCCCTGCTTGGATCGGGCGATCCGCTGGGCACGTTGCGGCGTTTTGTACTGACCATCATGATCACCCAAGACCAGATCCTCGACGCCCTGCGCACCGTGAAATACCCGGGATTCAGCCGGGACATTGTTTCCTTCGGACTGATCAAGGGGGTGGCGGTGGCCGGCGGGGTGGTACGGGTGTCGATCAGCCTGCAGACGCGTGATCCCGAGCTGCCGCGGACCCTGCATGCCGAGGCGAAAGCGGTATTGGAGGCGTTGCCCGGGGTGGAGCGGGTGGAGCTCGATTTTGATCTCAAGGATCCGCCGGTGACGCAGGGGCCGGGCGGGCCGTTGATGAAGCAGTCGATTGACGGGGTACGGCGGATCATTGCCGTGGCCTCGGGCAAGGGTGGGGTGGGAAAATCGACGGTGGCGAGCAACCTGGCGGTGGCCCTGGCGGCGACGGGGGCCAAGGTGGGTTTGTGTGACTGTGATCTGTATGGTCCGAGCCTCGCTCTGATGTTCGGCACGGACGAGCGGCCGATGGCGACCGAGCGGAATGAGATTGTCCCGGTGGAGCGCCATGGAGTGAAGCTGATGAGCATGGGGCTGCTGCTGGATGATGCCAGTCCGGTGGTGGTGCGCGGGCCGATGGCGACGCGGTATGTGCAGCAGTTTCTGCGGCAGTGTCTGTGGGGGGAGCTGGACTATCTGGTGCTGGATCTGCCGCCGGGCACCGGGGACATTCAGCTGACGATTGTGCAGACGGTGGCGTTGGATGGAGCGGTGATTGTGACCACGCCGCAGGAGGTGGCGCTCATTGATGCGCGGAAGGCGGTTTCGATGTTTGCGAAAGTCAATGTGCCGATTCTCGGGATAGTCGAGAACATGAGCTGGTTTCAGCCGCCCGGGCGTGAGGAAAAGTATTATCTGTTTGGTGAAGGTGGCGGGCGCCGGGAGGCGGCGCGGCTCGGGGTGCCGTTGCTGGCTGAGCTTCCGCTGGAGATGCCGGTCCGGGAGGGCGGTGATGCCGGGCAGCCGATTGCGTTGCGGCCGGCGGCGGCGCATCCGGTGAGTGCGGCCTTTCACGAGCTGGCGGCGCGGGTAGTGGAGGTATGTGCGGTCCGGGGGTGAGGGACTGGCGGGTGAGGCGTGAGGGCGATGGATTGCCCGGGACGCGCGGCGGGGTGAGATCTGGGGCCGGATTTCCCCGGTCAGGCGGGTGGCGTCGCGGGGTCCGGCGGGATGGCGACCCGCGGGGCGCGGCATGCCTGGAGGTGGCGCAGGGCGAGGAGCTGGCCGGTCATTTCCAGTTCCCCGCGATAGACTGGATCGTGGCCGCCTTCGATGTCGATGGACCCGCGGTAGCCGGCGTGGAGGAGTTCGGCGATGAGGCGGGTCCAGTGGGTGTCGCCGAGGCCGGGGAAGCGGTGGTGGACGAAGCGTCGGGATCCGGTGATGCCGTGGGCGGCGATGAGGTCGTGGCGGACCTCGCCGTCCTTCCCGTGCACGTGGAAGATGCGGGGGGCCCAGGTGCGCAGCTGGGGCATGGGGTCGATGAGCTGGCACCATTGGTGGGCCGGCTCCCATTCGAGGCCGAGAACGGGTGAGGGCACGGCGTCGAACATAAGCTCCCAGGCGTCGGGATTGTGGGCGATATTGCGGTCGCCGCTCTGCCAGGTGCCGCCTTGGAGGCAGTTTTCGATGGCGAGGCGGACGCCGCGGGAGCCGGCGAAGTCGGTGAGTTCGGAGAAGACCTCGCGGAAGCGGGGGATGGAATCGGGGATGGAGGCGCCGGTGACGCGGCCGGCGAAGCAGCAGACGAGGCGGGTCCCGAAGCGTGGAGCGATGGTGATGAGGTCGTGCAGGGCGGCGCGCACCTCGTGGCCGTGGTCGTTGGTGGCGAGAGTATTGCCGTAGAGGGCGAGGCAGGAGATGACCGTATCGGTGCCGTCGAGGACGGCGGCGGTTTCGTCGGCGAGGCGGGCGAGGTCGGTACCGGCGAGGGAATTCTTGAATCCGATCTGGAACGATTCGAACCCGTGGGGTCTGAGGGCGTGGAGGCGGGCGGCCGTGTGGTGGCCGAGGTTCATGACGACGGTGCCGAGGCGGATCATGGATCAGTTGTTCTGGAAGCGTTCGATCAGGCCGCGGCCGGCGTCCTTGAGCTGGTCGGTGAGGTCCTGAAGCGGGTGGGCGATGCGGACGTCGGGTCTGGCGAGTTCGCCGGAGGAGGTGAAGTCCATGTGGAGCCGTCCGTTGCGGACCACCGGATCGATGAGCAGGGAGCGGAGTTCCCGGGCGACGTCCTCGCCGGCGCCGCCGAGGAATTCACGGGCGCCGGCGAGTGCGGTATCGGAGACCTCCTGGCTGGCGATCCAGGCGGCTTTGAGCTGATGGGATTCGGTGGCGATGTCGAGGGTGCTGTCAGCGTCGAGGGCAAGGGCGTAAGGGCCGAAATCGAGGGTGGCTGGCCGGGTGAGGGCGAGCTCATGCTGGTGGAGCCGGAACGGCAGGGTGGCGTCGGCGGCGAGCACGAGCTCGGCGGGAAACGGGTCGATGCGGAGTCCGGCGCGGCGGGCGCGGGCGAGGTTTTTTTCGATTTTTTCGAGGGCTTGGAGCGGGCGCAGGGTGGCGCCGCGGGCGATGTCGGTGGCGAACTCGAAGTCCGGCTGGAGCAGGCCGGAGGCGGGGTCGAACGGGGTGAGGGATCCGTGGATGCGGAGGTGCAGGTCGGCGAGGCGGCCGGGTGATTTGCGACCGCCGTCGATGAGGAGGCGGGAGCGGAGGGAGACGGTGGCGGGCGGGGTGGTGGCGAGCCGGTCGGGGTGGACGGCGAGGCCGGTAATGTCGAGGTGGAGCTGGTTGAGTTCGGTGACGGCGCGGCTCTTGCGGTTGCGGAGGCGGAGGCGGGCGTCGCTGAAAGTGAGGGAGTCGATGCGGACGGGGAGGCCGAGGTTGCGGGCGTGGAAGGCGGGGAGCGGGCCGGGGTCCGGTTGGTCGCTGTCTTCGTCCGGAGTGGCGGAGGCGTTCCGGCCGGGGGTGGCGGTCCTTCCGTCGGGTTGGCGGGCGGGCGGGTCGGTGCGGCGGCCGCCGGC
>JALRGF010000278.1 GCA_023253495.1 Verrucomicrobiales bacterium | reverse complement strand
ACTTTCGGCGTTGAAGCCATCGCCGTCATTGCCGTCCCACGCGATGGTGAAACCCGGTGACGGAGTGACGACAACCTGGGCACGGAGCGCCGGCGGAATTGCGGCGCCGGCGGCGACCAGAAGGATGATCCATGACGGTTTCATATGGACAGCAGCAGATTGAATGCGAGGCAGAGGAGGACGGTATGCTCAGGCGCGGCGGCGCCGCAGGGCCATGGCAGCCAACCCGCTCAGCAGACCGAAAGCGGCCGCGGGTTCCGGAACCGGACTGCCGTACAATTCGATTTCGTCGATGGCGGTCCCGCCGGCTCCCACGCCGGTGCCCGGCACGAGGAGGCGGAAGCCGGTCGCCTGCAGGCCGTCCCCGAGGCCGTACTCATGGCGCAGATGGGCGGTGAATCCCCCGCCCGGTGCGTTGTCCTCGCTGGAAAGATAATTCAGCGTGCCGATCGTCTGCCACCCGGTGGCGGCGAGTCCGGTGTTGGCGGTGCTGCCGTTGGGGGATGCGACGGCGGTGTATTGAATCGTGTAGATGCCCAGATTGCGGTCGTCGAGCTGTCCGCCGCAGCAGTCGGTGCCGGGCGAGCTGTCATCGAAGGCCCCGTTGCCGTTGTCGCGGCCGAAGGCGATGCGGGTGACCGTGCTCAGGCTGGCCAGACGGATGGCTGCATAGAACGGCGCAGCCGCCCCGTCTCCGCCGATCCAGCTGTTGGCGTTGCCGTAGAAGCCGTCGTTCAGGTTGGCGGCAACGTGGAAGGGAATGCCGAGCTGCGGTCCGAGGTCGCTGGAAGTAAAGGCCACGGCGCCGGGGGCATTGGCGAGATTGGCGGGCACAGGGGCCGGGCTGGCCGGGTTGAAGCCGACGCCGTCATTGCCGTCCCAAGTCAGGGTGAATCCGGCGGATGGCGCGAGAACCACGGTGGCGTGAACGGCGGCAGGCAGGGCGAGCAGGCTGCTCAGGGTAATGGCAACAAGTGATTTTTTCATAAAGCGATGGGATCTCTGGGATATCGGGTGGCAAACTTGGTTTCACGATGAGCAACTGTCGGAAAACCACCAAGATACCTTTCTATTCATTTGGCAGGTTCACGCCCATACCCCGTTCGGGGGATAAAGGGAGCCTGAGTTGACCCGATCGGGGGAGAGGAAATAGACTGCCGCCTGCGGGCGCATGGGGTAGAATCGAGGCTCATGCGCTGTGACCGCCTTGCTGGAGCTGCTGTACTGATAGCCGCCCTGATCGGGTCGGGTGCCCGGGTGCGGGCGCAGCTGGCCGAGGAGGTGTCGGGGGCGGTGCGCCTTCGTGAGCCGGTGCATCCGGGTCGCAACGTGGAGACATTTGCGCCGGTGGAGGCGCGCTGGTTGCGGTTCACGATTGAGCGGACGGCGGGCGGAGCGCAGCCGTGTCTGGACGAGCTGGAGGTGTACGGGCCGGACGATCCGTCGGTCAATCTGGCGCTGGCCTCGGCCGGGGCGCGGGCGCGGGCGTCCGGCACGCTGCCGGGGTACCGGATTCACGAATTGCCGCATGTGCATGACGGCGTGTACGGCAATGGGCACAGCTGGATATCGGACACGCCGGGGGGCGGCTGGGTCGAACTGGAATTTCCCGGGATGGTGCGGATTGACCGGGTGGTGTGGAGCCGCGATCGCGAGCGCAAATTCATCGATCGGTTGACGACCGGCTA
>JALRGF010000256.1 GCA_023253495.1 Verrucomicrobiales bacterium | reverse complement strand
GGTCGTTGAGTACCCGCACCCCGCCGGAAGCCACCGCCCCCATCGCCAGCTCTTCCCAGCCGGGCACCCCGAGCTTGCGCACGACCATTACATCAAGCGGCACCCGCAACGCCCGGGCCACCTCCGCCGCCACCGGCACCCCGCCACGCGGCAACCCCAGCACCAGCACGTCCCCGCGGCCCGCATAGGAAGCAAGTACCGTCGCCAGCTGCTTTCCAGCATCCACCCGGTCATCAAATCGGTCATCAAATCGCTGATGGGACATCCCTCAGCGTCCACCAATCGCGCCCCCGGTCAATGCCTCCGCACACCCCGCCCTTGGCAAGTCCCGCTCCGACGCGTATGTCACCCCCCATGCCGCCGCGCCTGCTCCTCGTCATCCCCTGCTACCACGAAAGCGGGCGGCTGCCTGATTTCCTCCCGGGCCTCTGCTCCGCACTGGAAGCCGCCGACCTGCCCGTGGCCATCCAGGTCTGTGACGACGGCTCCGGCAAGGCCGAACAAACACGCCTGCGCGCCGTGGTCGACGCCCTGCGCCCGGCCCACCCCCGCCTCCGCCCGCTCGTCGCCCTGCCGGAAAATCAAGGCAAGGGCGGCGCGGTCTACGCCGGCTGGGAAACCGCCACCACCGAGGACCTCGTCGGCTTCGTCGACGCCGATGGTGCCGTCTCACCCGACGAAACCACCCGCGTCGCCGCCATCGCCCTGAACAACGCCCGGAACGGAACCGCCACCATCGCCGTGCGCGTCCGCGGTGCCGGGCGCACCGTGCACCGCACCCCGGTCCGGCTCGTCACCGGCCTCGGCTTCCGCTGGCTCGTCCGTCTGCTCTTCGGTCTGCCCGTGCCCGACACCCAGTGCGGCTGCAAAATCGTGCCGACCGCCGCCTGGCGCGCCCTGCGCCCGCACCTGCGGGAATTTCGGTTCTGCTTCGACGTCGAACTGCTCTGCCACCTCCTGCGCCATGGCACCCGGTTGCATGCCGTGCCTATCGACTGGACGGAAAGCCCGGGCAGCCGCATCAAACCGACCACCGTCACCGAAATGCTCTTCTCGCTCCTGCGGTTGCGCCGCCGGCTCCGCGAAAGCTGATCCCGCGCCCGCCCGTCCGCAAATGGAAAACCGCCACGCCACCGACCCGCCACCCGCCCCGACGCCCGCCATGCCCCATCCGCTCCGCCTCAAGATCTGCGGCCAGACCACCCTCGCCGACGCCACCCTCAGCGCCGAGGCCGGCGCCGACATGATCGGCGTGATCCTTTTCCCCGGGTCCAAACGCTTCGTGCCCATCGAAAAGGCGGCGGAATGGATCGCCCGCGTGCCCGCCGGCATCGAACGCGTGGCCGTTTTTGTCGACCCGTCGCCCGACGACGTGCGCGCCGCTCTTGCCGACGGGCTCTTCCACACCGCCCAGCTCCACGGCCAGGAAGATCCGGCTTTCCTCGCCGCCCTCAATGCCGACGGCCTGCAGGGAAGGATCATCAAGGCGCTCCGCGTTACCGGTCCGGCATCGCTCGCCGCCCTCGACTCGTTTCCCACCCGCCGGTTCCTGCTCGACGGACCGGACCCCGGCAGCGGGCAGGCCTTCGACTGGTCGCTCGCCGCCGAAACCGTCCGGCGCCACCCCGATGCCTCGTTCCTGCTCGCCGGCGGACTGACTCCGGAAAATGTCGCCGACGCCATCCGCACCGTCCGCCCGCACGGCGTCGACGTCGCCAGCGGCGTGGAAGCCCGCCCCGGCATCAAGGACCCCGCACGGCTGCACGCGTTCATCGAGGCAGCCGGGCGTCATCGTTGCCAGACTGCCGGAATGGAAGAAGAAAGAATCGCCAACCCTTCCGAAGTTCGATGACTCCCGGACTGGATCCCTTTACCGCCGCCCTGGTGGGGCTTCCCGTATCACGGGCGTGGAACGGGTGGGGATCCACCATCTTTTTTGAGCTGGGACTGCTCCGCGAAGAACGCTTGAAGGATCGGTGCCGGCTTGTCGGCGAAGCGGCCATCGGCGTGGAGTGGGACTGGCGCATCGAATGCGGGGCGCGGATCGCAGGCGGGAGTTCCACGAGCCGGCCGCTGATTCAGATGTGCCTTGACGCGCTGGTGGGAGCGCGGGTCGAATCGATTGAATTTGAGGGTCCGCTCCAGGAGTTGGCCGTACGGTTCTCGACGGGCCACAGGTTGCGTACCATGGCCATGCTTCCGGGTGACCCGAGGTGGACGATCAGCTCAATGGCGGATGATGTGCTGCACGCGTGTGGCGGCAAGCTGGTGGTGGGTGGCGGGTTCGATCCACTGCCCGAAACCTGGTTGACAGCAAGTGATCAGGCTGAATCCGCGGCGAAGCGATGGGGCCAACCGGAGGAGTCCCCGGTTGGCGAGCGATGCGGGAAGTGCCGGTGGTATGTTCGACTGGATGGGCCAGGTCATTTTCTTGACTACGGCTGCTGCGCCGGTGCAGCCAGCCCCCGGGACGGGCGGGTGGTTCATCAAGGGAACAGGTGTCCGGCATTCGAGCCCGCAGCTGGTGCCTGAACGCCGACGCCAACGGCACCCGTTCAGCCGCGAAGGTGGACGGTGAACCTGTCCAGATGCAGACTATCGACATCCCGCCCTGGCATGGTACCTGTCCGGATGTAAAAAGCAGTGGCTCAAAGGGCCGGCTGCTGAACTGTCGGGCGAGCGCGAGAACACCACTCCTCGGTCGTTGCAAGCCTGTTTCCACCTTTTTAGGACGAATAAGCCACCAATGCAGGCCCTGGACTTGGTGCGTCCGCTCAGCATGGGCACAGATCTTCCGGCAGCCGGAGTGGTCGGAAAACCCGTAGCGCTGACGGCCTCGGCAGGTTCGGCTGGCGGGGGGACCGGAACAATCAGGCTCTTCAGCCGGTCGGCCGGACACGCAGGGCGCGGGCGCAGCGCAGCGGGCAGTCGCGGGCCAAGCCGTGCAGAC
>JALRGF010000160.1 GCA_023253495.1 Verrucomicrobiales bacterium | reverse complement strand
CACCACCAGCACCACCAGCACGATCGCCTCCAGCAGCGTGAGCACCACCGCGTCGATCGACTTCCGCACGAAGACCGTCGGGTCATAGACGATGTCATAATCAAGGCCCTCCGGAAAATTCTCCTTCAGTCCGGTCATGGTGCGCCGCACGCTGTCCGACAGCTCAATGGCATTGGAGCCGGGGCTCTGGAAGATGGGGATGGCGACGGCAGTCTTGTTGTTGAGCAGCGAGCGCAGCGAATACTCGCTGGCCCCCAGTTCGAGGCGGGCGACGTCGCGCAGGTACACCGGCTGCCCTTCCGCTCCGCTCTTGAGAATGATCTCCCCGAATTCCTCCTCGGTCACGAGGCGGCCGCGCGCGTTGATGGTCAGGGTCAGGTCAGTCGGCGTGGCCAGCGGCGGCTGGCCCACGCTGCCGGCGGCGACCTGGGCATTCTGTTCCTGGATGGCGCGCACCACGTCGAGCGCGCTCAGCCCGCGGGCGGCGGTTTTTTCCGGATCGAGCCAGACGCGCATCGAGTAGTCGCCGGACCCGAAGAGCTGGACCTGTCCCACCCCGGGCAGCCGGGCCAGCTGGTCCTTGATCTGCAGGGTGGCGTAGTTGCGGATGTAGACGTCCGAGTAGCGTCCGTCCGGGGAAAACAGGTGGACCACCATGGTCAGGTCCGGCGAACTCTTGAGCGTGGTCACCCCGATGCGCCGCACCTCCTCCGGCAGCTTCGGCAACGCCTGATTGACCCGGTTCTGCACTTTGACCTGCGCCTGATCAAGATCCGTCCCCAGCTTGAAGGTCACCGTCAGCATCATCATGCCGTCGGTCGTCGCCTGCGAACTCATGTACAGGCTGTCCTCAATCCCGTTGATCGCCTCCTCCAGCGGCGAGGCCACCGTGGTGGCAATGACATCCGGGCTGGCTCCGGGGTAGGCCGCCCGGACCACGATGGTCGGCGGCACCACCTCCGGATATTCGCTGACCGGAAGCACCCGCAGCGAAATCGCTCCCACCACCACGGTGAGCACCGAGAGGACCGCCGCAAAAATCGGGCGTTGGATGAAAAACTGGCTGAATCCCATGGGGCAGGTGAGGCGGCCGGACGGGCCGCCCGTCGGTTCGGTTATTCCCCGGATGCCTTGGTGGCCGCGGCGGCCGGCGACGGCGGCAGCGGCATGACCGGAGCGCCGGGCCGGATCAATTGCAGATTGGAGACGATGATCCGGTCATCGGCCTGCAGGCCGGCGCGGATGAGGCGCAGGCCGTCCACGCTTTCGCCGAGGGTGACGGCGCGGTATTCCGCCACGTTGCCGGCGCCGAGGGTCAGCACGTATTTCTGGTCCTGATCGGTGCCGATGACCTTCTCATCGACGAGGAGCGCCTTGTATTCAAGGCTGGTCGGCACCCGCACGCGGCAGAACGCCCCCGCCACCAGCAGGCGCTCGGGATTCGGCAGCTGCCCGCGCACGGCGATACTTCCGGTCGACGGGTCAATGCGGTTGTCGAATGATTCCACCCACCCGACGTGCGGCCATCCCGTTTCCCCGGGAAGCTGCACCTGCACCGGGATTTTGCCGTCGGCATTCAGGCTGATCTTCTGTTCGCGCAGCTTGCGGGCGTAGTCGAGGTAGGTCGCCTCGTCGACCGCGCAATAAACGTACATCGGGTCCACGCTCACCACCGTCGTCAACAGCGTGGTGAATCCGGCCACCCCGCTGACATAGTTGCCCTCGGTGAGCAGCGGCCGGCTGGCCCGACCGGAAATCGGCGAGCGCACCTCGGTCGCTTCGACGTCCAGAGCGGCGGCGTCGCGCGTCGCCTCCGCGGCGAGCATGGCCGCCTTGCCTTCCTCGACGCGGGTGCGCCACTGGTCGGCCTCGCTTTCGGAAATGGCCCGGGTCTTCTGCAGCGCCTTGTTGCGCTCCCATTCGCGCTCGGCATTGGCCAGATTGACGCGGGCGCGCGCCAGTTGCGCCTCGGCCGTGGCCAGCGCCGCCCGGTACCACCGCGGATCAATCACAAACAACACATCCCCTTTCTGCACCAGCTGCCCGGCGGTGAAGGTGACGCGGTCAATGTGCCCGGTCACCCGCGGACGGATCTCCACACTTTCCACCGCATCGAGCCGGCCGCTCGCCTCCTTCCACTCGGTCAGCACCCGCTCCTCCGGCGGCGCCACCATGACGGGCGTCGGTGGCGGGGCCGCCGCCGCGCCCTCGGCGGCCGCCGTCGTCCCCTCCTTGCGGCAGCCGCCCAGCAGGCTGAGCGACAGCGCCGCTGCCAGCACCCGGGCCGGTGCCGGGACCCGTAACCAGAAACATCGAATCATGATGACAGGTCACCGGATCGTCGAAAGCGCGACGGAAGCAAGGGGAACCGGCCCCGCCGGCCCGGCCCTCCGGCCGAAGCCCTCGGAAACCTGATGGACGCCGGGGCCGGCCGGCCCGATAAAGCGGGCGCTATGATGTACGATCTGGGGCGTGCCGCACTCGGTCTGGCCGGGCTGATCGGCCTGGCGTTTCTGTGTTCCGAAAACCGGCGGGCGGTCGACTGGCGGCTGGTGGTGGGCGGGGTCGGGCTGCAGGCGGTGCTGGTGCTGCTGTTTCTGGCGGTGCCGGGGGCGGACCGGGTGTTCGGCGGACTGGCCAAGGGCTTTGTCTGGGTGACGGATTTTTCCGCGCAGGGAGCGGCCTTCGTTTTCGGGCCGCTGGCGGAGGCCGAGGCGCTGGAGGGCGCCCTGGGGCGCGGCCGGGGGTTTGTCTTCGCGTTCCAGGTGCTGCCGACCATCGTATTTTTTTCCGCGCTGTGTTCGATGCTGTATTTCCTTGGCGTGCTGCAGCGGGTGGTCTTCGCTTTTGCCTGGGTGAGCCAGCGGTTCATGCGGCTGAGTGGCGCGGAAGCACTGGCGGCGGCCGCAGAAGTGTTTCTCGGGCAGACGGAGTCGCCGCTGATGATCAAGCCGTATCTGGCGCGGCTGACCCGCAGCGAGCTGTTCGCCCTGATGACCGGAGGCATGGCCACCATCGCCGGCGGCGTGCTCGTCAGCTACATCGCCATCCTCGGAGGAACCGACACCGCCACCCGCGAAACCTACGCCAAATTCCTGCTCTGCGCGTCATTCATGGCCGCCCCCGCCTCCCTCGTCGTCGCCAAAATCCTCATCCCCCAGACGGAATGCGTCGATACCACCCTGCACGTGCCCGGGGAAAAATTCGGGGCCAACCTGCTCGACGCCCTGGCCGCCGGCACCAGCGACGGCCTGAAGCTCGCCGCCAACGTCGGCGCCATGCTCATCGCTTTCCTCGCCCTCGCCGCCATGGTCAACGCCGGCCTCGCCGCC
>JALRGF010000083.1 GCA_023253495.1 Verrucomicrobiales bacterium | reverse complement strand
TCGAAGCGGGAGGCGGCGGACGTCGCGTTGGTTCCGGCCATGGCTTCGTCGCGGTCGGGGTGGCCGTCGCCATCGGTGTCCGGGGAGACCGGATCTTCGGTGCCGGGAGATCCGCCGGTGGTGGCACCCGGCTGCCACTGGGAGGCGTCCTCCCACGCGGTGTGAGCGGCGAGCGGGTTGACAACGGTCAGGGCAAACCCTCCGCCGTCAGTAGCCGGGTGCCATGAATCCTGGTAGGAGAAGTCGAGGATGGTTTCGCCGACGGCGTCGACGAGGTGGATCCGTTCGCCGGCGTTGTCCAGGCTGCCGAGGAATTCACCGGCGACCGGCGGGTTCAGCCCGTAGGCAGCTTGAAAGGCGGAGAGGTTTCTGGTGACGACGACGCGGGCGCCGGGGGCGAGGCTGGTGACCTGGCTGCCGGAGAAGCTGAAGCTGACGCCTTCGATGAAACTGGCACCGGTGAGGTCGAGGGTGGCGGGCCCGGTATTGACCAGTTCGAGGTATTCGCTGTCGGGGTGTCCGGCCGGGTGGTACATGATTTCGCTGATGCGCAGCCATTGCTGGAGCGGTCCGGGGGCGCCGGCGAAAGTGGTGGTGGCGGCGATGCGGTTGGTGCCCGGCTGGCGGAGCGTGAGTGTGCCGCCGCGGGCGCTGAGCTGTCCGCGGTAGTTCCCCTGGACCTGCCGGCTTTCTCCGCCGCGCGGGCTCAGGCCGCGGGCGCGGAAAGCGGCGGCATTCGGGGTGAGGTACAGCGATCCCCCGGGCTCGATGACGGTTCCGGGTTTGAGGATCCAGTTGATGTCGCCGCTGACCGACCAGCCGCTGAGGTCGACGTCATAGTCGTTCGGGTTGTCGAGCCGCAGGTATTCCTCCTCCTGGGTGGTACCCGGATTGAACATCACCTCGCCGAAGACCAGCGAGGGATCGGGCGGCTGGGCGGCGGGGTTGGCGGTGGTGACGCCGTGGATGGTCGTGCCGGTGAGGTATCCCGGGCGGCGGGCGAGGTATTCATTTTTGATCCGGTTGGTCGCCTGAAGCAGCGTGTAGGTGGTACCGGGGAAATGGGTGTTGGCGCCCCACTTCGCCTTGTCGGCCACGGCGTCGGCGGCAAGCAGGGGGACGAGGGCATCGATGCGCTGCTCGAAGAATCCGGCGGCGAGGAACTGGTCGTTGAGCGTACGCACGCGGCGCAGGAGCATGCGACGGGCGCGCGGGGTTTTGACGACGGCTTCGAGCAGGCGCATGTATTTGCCGTCGTGGAGCAGATACGGCCGGGCGCCGATGAACGGGTGGCTGGTATTCGGCGGGCCGTTGGGCGCCTGCTGGTTGAAGACGATGGTATCGGTGTTGAGCGCATTCGGGCCGAAAGTCAGATCAATGTCCCAGGGGAGCATGCGCCACTCGCGGGTTCCTTCCGTGTCGCGGTGGAGGAAATGATTCTTGTCACTGCCATCGATGTCCTGAGTGATGGCCATGCAAGCCATGTAGTTGACCATCGATGGCACGTCGATGTGGTCGAAGACAAAGCGTTCCAGGTTGGCACCGCTCAGGGCGACGCCGTTGACGAGCGCCTGGAGGTCGGCGGTCGATTCCTCCTCGCGCGTCTTTTTTTCGTAGCCGTTGACGGTGTCGAGGGTCGCGCCGCCGGCTCCCTTGTAATAGGCACCGTCGGGGTCCAGTCCGACGCGCCGGAGGTGGTCGCGATCCGGGTTTTCGGTGATCAGGGCGAGGCTGTAGAAATTCCCGTTCTGGCGGACGTGGGTATGGAAAATGTCGACCGTCGGCAGGCCGGCGGCATTCATGAAATCGCTGGCCATGACGGCGCGGACGTAGCTTTTGTCGGTGTACGTCGTATTCAGGTCGATCTCACTGACCCGCGGGGCGTCGGCGCGGTAGCGGAAGTGGTGACCGTCGTTGAATTCGATTTTATAGCTTTTTTTCGGCCACGAGATCGACGTCCCGCCGCGGATGCGGATGAAGACGTTGTCATAGAGTTCGCCGTTGTAGAAGAGCGAGCAGCGGGTGCCATTGGCATTTTCGGCGGCCGACGGCGATTGCACGAACCAATGGAGGACGGGCTGCGGAGTGGTCAACGCGGGGTCGGTGACCACCGTCCCCTGGTAGAGCGGCTCGCGGGTCGGATCGAACGCGGGCGGCCAGCGGGTGGTGCGGTCATCGGTGTCGCGGGCGGTGAGAAAGTACCGGATGAGCTGGCGCGGAGCGGCGGCGGCGGCCGGGATGGCGGCGGTCCAGGTGCCGTCGGCACCGGCCGTCATGGGCACGGTGGTTTCAGCGCCGAAGCCGATGCGGTACGTCAGGGTGGCCTCGGCAATCGGGGCGAGGGCGGCCCGCAGGCGGGCGTGAACGGCGAGGTCATCGTCGTCGGACGGCATGGCCGGCGAGTGGGTGAGGTCGAGCACGCCCGGTCCGACCGCCGGGGTGCCGGCGCCGTTGGCGTAGCCCGGAGTGGGTACCGGGTAGTAACGGAGCAGGGCGTTGAAGGCCGCGCTGCCGGGGGCGGCCGCGCTGAGGTCCGGGCTGCTCAGGCCGAAGGAGACATTGGTGACCTGCGGCGGGTAGGCGGGGTCCCAGGCGCAGGCGACGGTGGCGTCCGGGCGGATCAGGGCGAGGTATTCGCCTTCGCCGGCGAGCCGGAAATTGGTATGCAGCTCGCGTCCGGCGACGGCCCGGTTTTTTTCCGAGGCAAAGATGATGAGAAACGACCGGGCTGGCACGAGGGTCGGCGGGAACGACCACTTGGACAGCTGGCTGGCGGAGTCGGTGAGGTGCCAGCCGTCGAGGTTCACCGGGGCGTCGGTGCCATTGTAGATTTCGATCCAGTCGGGCGACTCGCCGTCTTCATCTCGCAGCGCGCCGGAATTGGACGCCATGAATTCATTGATGACCACGCTGCCGGCGGGCGGGGTGGCGTCGATCCGCCCGAGGTCAAGCCCGAGCAGGCCGCCCTGGTGGATCGCGCTGATTTCAGCCGGGTTCAGGGCGCGTGCCCAGATGGCGAGTTCATCGATCCTTCCCTGCCAGTATCCCGGGGTGGCGGTATTGGCGCCGGTGCCGGCGGTATTGAGGCGGGCACCGATGCCGAGCGGGCCGGTGTCGGCGGTCGACAGCGGACCTGAGTACGGCACGCTGGAGACCAGAGCGCCATTGCGGTAGACGCGCAGGCGGTTGCCATCCGCGGTGCAGGCGACGTGGTGCCAGCTGCCGAACGGCAGGGCGACCGGCTCACGCGTATTCGGCTGCTGGCCGCCGGCCGTCTGGATGAAGCTGCTCAGGGCGCCGGTACTTTCCTGCAGGCCGAAGCGGAAGCTGGAAGCACCGCCGTTGAGCCAGGTTTTGGCGATGCTGGCCCAGGCCGGCCGGGCGTCGGCCTGGACCCAGGCCGAGCAGGTCATGGTTTCCCGGGGCAGCAGGTAATTCGGGACGATGACGAAGTCACGACTGTTCGGCCCGCGGAATTTCAGGGAGCCGCCGGCGCGTCCCTCGACCCAGGCACCGGTGGCGGGGAAACCGACCAGGGTGCCGTGGTTGCCGAAGCCCGAGGAGTCGGCGGCACTGGTGGCGCCCTCGGCCTCATCGAATTTCCACCACCCGCGCAGGCCGGCGAGCAGCGGGGTGGGCGGGGCGAAGACGGTGAGGGTGGCCGGCTCCGAGAGCGTTTCGCCATGGGCGTTGGTGACGCGGCAGCGGTAGGTGCCGGCGTCGGTGGCGGCCACCTTCGGAAAGTTCAGGGTGGCGGCGGTCGCTCCCGCCACCGGGGTGCCGTCGCGCAGCCACTGGTAGCGCAGCGGGGTGCTGCCGGTGACCAGCACGCCCAGGGCGACCGGGTCGCCGACGCCGCGGGTGGCGCTTTCCGGCTGCCGGGCGATGACCGGGGGCACCGGCGCCGCGCTGACCGGCACGACGGCCACGGCGCAGAGGTACGGGTTGGTGTCCGGGCTGACCGCGGGGGATCCGGGGGCGGTGGTGATGGTGATGGTACCGGCGGGTTCGGCCGTGGCCTCAAACTGGGCAATGGCGGAAAAGGGCGCCTGTCCGGCGGCCGGCGGATTCAAATCATCAAAGGCCGGAACCCCGTCGACCAGGAGGTCGAAATTCCTCCCGGCGCCCGGAGCAAAACCTTCGACCGTCAGAAGCTGCACGCGGTATTTTTCTCCGGGAGTCAGGCCGGTGAGCTGGAGCGACCAGCCGTTAGCCCCCACGAATCCGGTATTGCCGATGCGGTCGCGGGCCGCCTGGTCGGCGGGTCCGGTGAAATTTACCGCGGTGCCCGAGGAGACAGGTTGGGGCGCGGCGGCACCGGTGGTCACGCTTAGCCACGGCAATCCGGCGAGCGGAGCCGCCTGCACCGTGACCGCACCGGCCGCCGTCACGGTCAGCGATTCGTTGGCTCCGGACAAATTGGCCGCTTTCACCGCCGAGGCCTCCGCCCCGTTCATGAAGGCGGGCCCGATAAAATCCGGGTATCCGTTGCTGAGCGATCCGGTCCGGATCTCCTCGACCGTGCCCGGCACCAGCGCGGCAGCGGCCGGACCGGCTGAGAGCGCCCATGCCGCCGCGGCAAGCGCGGCCGTGACCCGGATTCGATTGAGACACATCATTTGCTGAGCGTGGGGGACCGGTTCGCCCGCGTCAACTATTGCGCATGGCCAGCAGGACACCCGGTCGGCTGGCGTGGCCCCGCCTCTGGCATCCCTCCGGGATGCGTGCCTGGGGGGAACGGGAACCGGAGGTCTGCGCTTTGCTCCGACCTCCGGCTATGTTCTTTCATCCCTGCGGGATGCCCGCTTGCTTTCCACCCACCGCCGGATGACCACGTAGAAAACCGGGGTGAAGAGCAGCCCGAAGAAAGTGACACCGAGCATGCCGAAGAAGACGGCGGTGCCGAGAGCCTGACGCATTTCCGCGCCGGCGCCGCGGGCGAGGACCAGCGGGAGCACGCCGAGGATGAAGGCGAAGCTGGTCATGAGGATCGGGCGGAGACGCAGGCGGCACGCTTCGACGGCGGCGTCCACGCGGTTCATGCCGGCGTCCTGTTTCTGTTTGGCGAATTCGACAATGAGGATGGCATTTTTCGCGGCCAGGCCGACGAGCACGACCAGTCCGATCTGGGTGAAGATATTGTTATCGCGGTCGAGCAGCCAGACGCCGCCGATGGCTGAGAGCAGGCACATCGGCACAATCAGGATGATGGCCAGCGGCAGGCTCCAGCTTTCGTAGAGAGCAGCGAGGACGAGGAACACAAAGAGCACGCAGAGCGGAAAGATCAGGGAGATCGAATTGCCGGCGAGCAGCTGCTGGTAGGTCAGGTCGGTCCATTCGAACGTGAAACCGGCGGGCAGCGAGTCGCGGGCGAGGCGGGTCAGGCGGTCGATCATTTCGCCGGAGCTGACGCCGGGCACGGTGCTTCCGGAAATGTCGGCGGAATAGTACAGGTTGTAGCGCTGAACGCGGTCGGCCCCACCGCGTTTGACCACAGTGGCCACGGCGCTGAGCGGCACCATCTCGCCGTCCTGGTTGCGCACCTTGATGCGCGAGAGGTCCGACGGGTCGGCGCGGAAGGCGGGGTCGGCCTGGGCGGTCACCTGATAGGTGCGGCCGAAAAGGTTGAAGTCATTGACGTAGGACGACCCGAGGTAGACCTGCAGGGCTTCGTTGATGTCGGCGAGCGAGAGACCCATCGTTTTGGCCTGAGCGCGGTCGAGTTCGATGTGGTACTGCGGTGAGTTGGCGCGGAAGCCGGTCAGCAGCGAGGTGAAAACCGGATCCTGCTGGGTGGCAGCGAGCAGTTTGCGTGTCGCCTCCTCCAGCGCGGGCAGGCCGGCATTGTTGAGGTCCTGGATCTGGATTTTGAAGCCCCCGGCATTGCCCAGCCCGCGCAGGGCGGGGGGCGGCAGCACGATGATGCGGGCCTCCTGGATGGCGGCAAACTGCTGGCGCAGGTGCGCCATGATGCGGTCGGCCTGCAACTCGGGCGACCGACGGTTTTCAAAGTCGTCGAGAATAAAAAAGGCGGCTCCGAGATTCGACTGGCTGGCCTGCAGGACCGAGGAATACCCGGAGAGGGCGAAGGTGTGGGCGATGCCCGGGGTGTTGCGGGCGATGGCGTCGACGCGGCGGACCACGGCGTCGGTGCGTTCAAAGGCGGAGGCATCGGGCAGCTGGACCACGGCGATCATGTACCCCATGTCCTGCGGCGGGATGAAGCCGGTCGGCACCTTGCGGAAAAGCCAGCCGCCGAAGGCGGCGAGGGCGGCATAGACGACGAGCACAAGAACGGCCAGGCGGGCGAGCCGCCGCACCAGCCTGCCGTAGGCGCGGCCGCCGCGCTCGAACGCGCGGTTGAAGAGCCGGAAGAACCACCCGAGCACAGCGTCGAGCGCCCGGGTGAACCAGTCGTCGCGCCGGTGGTGCGGGCGCAGGAGCAGGGCACCGAGGGCGGGCGAGAGGGTGAGGGAGTTGAAGGCGGAGATGACGGTGGAGACGGCGATGGTCAGGGCGAATTGTCTGTAGAACTGGCCGGTGATCCCGCTGATGAAGGCCGTCGGGATGAAGACGGCGCAGAGGACGAGGGCGACCGCCACCACCGCCCCGCTGACTTCGTCCATCGCCTTGCCGGCGGCCTCGCGCGGGGGCAGGCCCTCGGCGATGTTGCGTTCGATGTTTTCGACGACCACGATGGCGTCGTCGACCACGATGCCGATGGCGAGGACCAGCCCGAAGAGCGACAGGTTGTTGAGCGAGAACCCGAAGGCCTTCATGACTGCCAGCGTGCCGATGAGCGAGACCGGTACGGCCAGCAGCGGGATGATCGAGGCGCGCCACGTCTGGAGGAAAAGAATGACCACGATCACCACCAGCAGCACCGCCTCCATCAGCGTCTGCAGCACCGAGCGGATCGACGCGCGGACAAACTTGGTGGTGTCATAATTGGTGCGGTAGTCGACCCCCGGCGGAAACCGTTCCTTGAGCCGCTTGAGCGCGGCCAGCACGGTGTCGGCGGTGTCGATGGCATTGCTGCCGGGCAGCTGGAAGACGCGCAGCGAAACGGCATTCTTGCCGTCCATGTAGGTGCGGGTCGAATAGTCGCGCGAGCCGAGTTCGATGCGGGCGACGTCGCGCAGGCGGGCCACCTCGCCGCCGGCGCCGGTTTTGAGCACGATGGCGCCGAATTCCTCAGGTGTTTTGAGGCGTCCGGGGGCGGTCAGGGTGTATTGGAATTCCAGTCCGGCGGCGGCCGGCGGCTGTCCCAGGCTGCCGGCGGCCACCTGGACATTCTGTTCGCGGACCGCGCGGACGACGTCACCGGCGTTCAGTCCGAGGGCGGCGATTTTTTCGGGGTCGAGCCAGAGGCGCATCGAGTAGTCCAGGCCGCCGAGCATGGAGGCTTCCGAAACACCCGGCAGGCGGGCGATTTCGTTCTGGACCTGGAGGGTGACGTAGTTGGCGAGGTAGCTCACGTCGCGGGAGCCGTCCGGGCTGTAGAACTGGGCGGCCAGGGTGAGGTCGGGCGAGCGTTTCTGGGCGGTCACGCCGAGGCGGCGGACTTCCTCGGGCAGGCGCGGGAGCACGGCGTTGACGCGGTTCTGGACGAGGACCTGGGCCTGGTTGAGGTCGGTGCCCAGCCGGAAGGTCACGGTGATCTGGACTTTGCCGTCGGCGGTGGACGACGACGACAGATAGAGCATGTTTTCGACGCCGTTGATTTCCTGTTCGAGCGGGGTGGCCACGGTTTCGGCCAGGGTGCGGGCGTCGGCTCCGGGGTAGGTGGCAGCGACGACTACGGTGGGCGGCACGACTTCCGGGTACTGGGTGACGGGCAGTCCGAAGAACGCGAGCGCGCCGATCAGGGTGATGGCGATGCTGAGCACACCGGCGAAGATCGGCCGGTCCACGAAGTAGCGGGCGAAGGTCATGGACGGTCAGTGCGGGGCGGCCGGGGACGGGGTGGCCGCGGCGGCGGGCGTCATCGGGGCCTCGGTGGCGGCCACGGTGGCGCCGGGGCGGACGGCCATCAGGCCGTTGATGACGAGGCGTTCGCCCGGCTTCAGGCCGTCGCGGACGACCCGCAGGCCGTCAACCTTCGGACCGAGGGTGACCGGACGGTAGCTTGCGGTATTTTCCTTTCCGACGACCCAGACGAAGCTGCGACCCTGGTCATCGCCGACGGCCTCGTCGCGGATGAGCAAGGCTTCGTATTCGCCGCTGCCGGGGATGCGCACGCGGGCGAAAAACCCGGGAGCCATAAGGCGGTCGGAGTTGGGAAACACGCCGCGGGCGCGGATCGTGCCGGTTCCGGGCTCAAGCTGGTTGTCAACGAAATCGACCACGCCGCGATGGGGGAAATCCGTCTGATTGGCCAGCCCCATTTCGGCCGGGATCCGGCTGTCGAGCGCGCTGGCCCGCTGACCGGTACGGATCATGTCGCGGTATTTCAGGGCCGAGCGTTCATCGACTTCGAAGTAACAATGGATCGGGTCGAGGGCGACCACGGTGGTGAGCAGAGTGGCATCCTGGGCCCCGCCGTGGACAAGGTTGCCGGCAGTGACGCGGGCATTGCTGATGCGCCCGGTGATCGGCGAGCGGACCTCGGTGAACTGGAGGTCAAGCTCGGCCGAGGCCAGCGCCGCCTCGGCGGCTTTCAGGCCGCCGATCGATTCAGCCAGCGCCTTCAGGCGGCGTTCGGTTTCCTCAATCGAGATGGCGGACGACTGGCGGAGGCGCTCGGCATTCCGGGACTCGACCCGGGCCATTTCCACGCGGCTGCGGGTGCGGTCGACCTCGGCCTGGAGGCGCGCCACCTCGGTCGAGTACGGCCGCGGATCGATGGTGAACAGCAGATCGCCGGCCTGCACCACGGCGCCTTCCTGGAAATGGACCTTGTCGAGGTAGCCGGAGACGCGGGCGCGGATGTCGACGCGTTCGGGGGCGGCGAGGCGTCCGGAGAATTCGTCCCATTCGGTGATCCGGCGGACTTCGGGCACGGCCACGGTGACGGCGGCCGGGCGTGCCGGGGGCGCGGGGGTGGCGGCCGGGCGGCAGGCGGCGGGTGCGGCGGCGAGGGCGGCGGCGAGGGCGAGGGTCAGAGCCGGGTGGGGGCGGCGCGGGGGCGGGCGATCATCCATGGCGATTCAGACACCCTCACGCGGGGGAGCGGCCGCGTCCAGTGGCGGCGGCTCGTCGGGGGCTCGGGGATTTCCCGGTGTGTGCTTATTCGGCGAAGCGTCGGATCGACGTGATGACCACTTCGCGGGTGGTGCCGTCGGAGACCGGCAGGATGGCGGTTTCTCCGACTGCCTTGCCGATCAGGGCTTTGCCCATGCCGGAGAGGTAGCTGAGGATGCCGCGGGACGGTTCGGTGTCCCAGGCGCCGAGGATGGTTGCGGATTCGGGGCCGCCGTTGGCCGGGTCGCGGAATTCGACCACGGTGCCGATGGAAACGACGTGGGTCGGGGCGTCCTTGAAGTCGGTCTGGCGGGCGATGGCGATCTCACGCTCCATGACCTTCTGACGGCGCATGAGCACGCGTTGTTGTTCCTTGGCGGACTTGAACTCGAAGTTTTCGCGCAGGTCGCCGTAGCCGCGGGCGATGGCGATGTCGCGGGTGTTCTGGGGGATTTCCTCCTTGAGGAGTTTTTCGTAGGCCGCCTGGCGGTCGATAAAGCTCTGGATGCTGACAATGAGGATTTCGTCGGAGCCGTCGCTGTCGTCCTCGGTCTGTTCGACGATGCTCTGGACTTCCGGAGCCGCCTTGATGACGCGGGCGAGCAGCGAGCGGCGGGTCAGGTCGTCAAAGACCGGGCTGCTCCAGAGCCGGCGGGCGAAGGTTTTGACCTGGCTGGGGTCGAGCTGCCGGACGAGATCGCCGAGCAGTTCCTTGTCATCGGTGATCAGGTCGCGCAGGCGGCCGGTGCGGCGGTTGCTTTCCTCGTAATGTTCGCGTTCGAGGGCGCTGAGCAGGGCGGGGGCGAAGTCGCTGTCAAAGACCTCGAAAGCGTCGCCTTTGCGTTCCCGGCAGACCCATTGCAGGGCGTCCATGCTCAGGCTGCGGTTCTGGATGCCGGTCTGGAGGTAGATGACGAGTTCCTCGGATTTTCCATGGTCGGCGATGAAGCGGGCGATTTCGCTGACGGTGCGGCCGGTGCTGTCGTTGAGGCGGGCGAAGGCTTCGTCGAGCCAGCCGTCGCCGAAGGCATCGGGGAAGGCGGCGAGCAGTTGTTTGGTGCGTCCGATGGGCAGGGCCTTGAGCACTTCGGGGATGGCCTTGCGTTCGTCGTTGAGGGCGGCGGTGAGCGTCTGCGCGCCTTCGGGCAGCGGGCCGAGGTCGGGCCGGCGGGCGAGCAATTCGTCGCGCAGGAGGAGGAGTTCGAACGCGACGGCGGGCTGGAGGCGGAGCGCCTTGGAGCCGGATTCCTCGAGGCCGGCGAGCAGGGTGCGCAGGCGGTCGGGTTCGGCGTCGAAGGCCCCGATATTGGCGATAACCGCTTCGGCGGCCTTGACTTTGGTTTTGAGGTCTTTGGCGGCGGTGAAGTCGCCGGCCAGCGCCTCGCCGTGGGTCAGGCCTTCGTCGCGCAGTTCCAGGGGGACGGTGCGTTTGGGCGGCACGACAAAAGATTTGTTGGTGCGCAGGATTTTTTTGGTCGATTCCCACCACGGTTTGAACCGCGCTTCACCGAGGATTTTCGGTTTCACGACATCCTCGAACTGGTCGAGCATCAGCCGCCCGCCATAACTCTGGAGTACCAGCTTGACGAAGTCCGCTGGTTGTTTCTCGGCCATCTCGGTGAGGGCCGGCCGGTCGGCCACGCGGCGGGCGAGCACGTGGCCGGCGTCCAGCGGGGTGAGCGACTTCGCGGCGAATTCCAGCTTGAGTTCGTGGCCGGCCTTTCCTTCGAAGTCGATTTTAATGCGGTCGTCGGCCAGCTCCCATGAGGCGATGCGTCCCGGCCCCCAGCTTGGGTGCAGGCAATAGGAGCCCGGTTCCAAGGGTGAGAGTTTTTCGGCGGCGGAAGCGGGCAGCTTTCCGGCGCTGACGAGCGATTCGAGGTCTGGATGCATGGAACGGGCAGCCTAGAACCGCCCGCGTCCCTGCGCAAGGGAAGGGGATCGGCCAAAAAATCTCCGGACCGGGCGCTCCTCCGGCTCAGGAGCCGAAGCCCCGGCCATCGTCCGCACGCATCCCGAGTTCAAGCAGCGCCCCCTGGACCTCGGTGTAAAAACGCGAGGTCAGGTAGGGCTTGAGGTTTTCCGAGGCGAGCAGCTCGACAATCGACTCGAGGCTCTCCTGCTCGGGAAAATCGTACCGCGCCTGCATGACCAGCCGTGCCTGGTTCAGGGCGCCGTACCACGCTTCGACGTGGTCGAACGGGATGGTCAGTTCATAGGTTTCCGTCGCGGCCGGGCTGGCGTCCTCGTCTTCGTCCTCGTCTTCGCTTTCGGAATCGTCCGCGTCCGCCTCTCCGGCATCATCGTCGTCGTCGTCCGTGCCGGTGTCCTCAAAGGCCGGTGCGTCCGATCCTGTGGCGGGCTCTGCCGGCCGGGTTTCGCGGCGGGCGGTGAGCAGGTCGGCGGTGATGTGGTCAATCTGGCGGGCGAAGTCCGAGCGCAGGTCGGGCAGGACGTAATCGTTCCAGTCGCCGGCCAGGGAGTCATCGGGATCGTGCTCCGGCGACCGGACGGGTGACTGGTAGAGGCGGCTTTCGGCGGCGGGGGAGCCGGCGGGGTCGGCGTGGAGCGGGATCTGCCGGAGCAGGTGCAGGTGGCTGGCGGGCAGGCGGCTGATGACCAGCCCGCGTGATGGATCGCGGCGGATTCGCATGGATGGGGTCAGGTGTCGCGGGCCATCGCGGCATTGAGCTGGTGGCTGTGGAGCTGCTGGACGTAGAGTTCGGCCTTCTCGCGTTCGCCGCTCCAGACGATGCATTTCCCTTTGCGGTGGACATCGAGCATCATTTTTTCCGCTTTTTCGCGCGGGTACCCGAAGATGCGCATGATCACGAGGGTGACGTACCCCATGAGATTCACGGGGTCGTTGTAGACTGTGACCAGCCACGGACGATCCAGCGAATCGTCCGTGTCCGTGTCGGCGGACGGGCGTTCCAGGGTCTTGGTGGCGGCATTCATGAGTGGGATGATACGACCGGGGCGCCGCAATTCAAAAAGCTGGTCTGAGAAATTACGGGAGACGGGAAGATTCAGCGCGCGGCGTCCGGTGGCGGGGCCGGTGGCCGATCGCGCGCGCCGGGGAGCCAGCCGGTTTCGGTGACGAGGTGGTCGACGCGCCGGTCGTGCGGTTCGCACGGCAGGCCGGCCACGATCTGGAGGTCGAAGGCCACGCCGATGGTGGGAAGCGCGGGCGGGAGGGT
>JALRGF010000048.1 GCA_023253495.1 Verrucomicrobiales bacterium | reverse complement strand
ACAATACCAGACACCCGGTTAGTCCCAACTCCGCCGCGGGACGGCACCCCCGTCACCTGTTCGTCCACCCCCTGCACGTGGTGCCGATGATACCTGTCCGCCAATCGCCCCACCCCCTGCTCAGGGTACCTGTCCGCCTGTGCGGATCCCTGTCCGCAGGGGCCGCAGTTTACCTGTCCAGCGGTGCCCCTCCTGCTCAGGGTACCTGTCCGCCCGTGCGGTTCTTTTGTTCATAGGAGCCACCGTTTACCTGTCCATCGGTGCGCCCCCCGGCCTTCTCTGATTTTCGGAATTCCCGGGCGGCGGCGGCGCCACGCCCCGCGGGGCGTGGCCGACCCTGTCCCTCCTGGGATCAGGCATGATTCATGGCTGATGGGGCTCTGCTTGGACCTCGAGAAACCAACCGGGTTGTTTTGTGTTCAGCCGCACGCGATACGCCTTGCCCGGCAGCGCCGAAACCACAAACGGCGTCTCCCGCGTGGTGAACGTGGGTTGTATCACCTTGTTCTCCGTCAGCATGACGGTCGTGGGTCGGCCCAACGCCGCGGTGGCCGGAGCCATAATCGGACTGAAGGCTTCGCCGGCGCCGTCGACAAAGCCGTCGAAGAGGGTTTCCACGAACCGGCCCTGCACCACCAGAAACGCCGCCTTGGGCTCCACCGTGATGTTGTCGATGGCATAGCCGGTCGTTTTTTTGGCAAACGCTGTGGGCATCGTCGGCGTGACTGGAAACCGATCCATGTCGGGATGGCCTGCCGCGTTTTCAAAACCCATCGGCTGCTGCGGCAATTTCGTCCGTCCTTGGTCCACTAGTACCGCCTTAAGCTCCGGGAACTCGAATGCCTTGGGATAGATGAATTCCTTGATCCTCTCGATCCCGCCCGGGACGGCCCAGCGGTGTGTACGTTGCCGCACGGTAATCGCAGGGGTCCAAGTGCCAGCATCGTCGGTCATGCCTGCGTTGATGCTGTTGACGAAAGTAGTGCGCACTGGTTGGCCATGCGCATCAACCAGGCGGAATTTGAGAGTAATCATCTCCACACCGGAAGGAACGGCCTTCAGATGTGCCTGCAAGTCCGCCTCCATCACCGGGGTCCTGGGAGTTCGGGGTCCATGCAGGGCGCTGCGGTCGTTCGTCGCGGACCGGTAACTCGAGCATCCCGCCCCCACGGCCACGCCCAGCGCGGCGAGCCAGGAAACAGCGCGTGCCCACCGCCGCGGCGCGGTCGGGGTGGGACTCGCCCCCAGAATGGCCCGGAACCGGCCTTCCAGATTCGAGAGGCTGGCCATCGAATGGCATGCGGCGGGCAGGGGGCCGGCCGGCTCTTTCCGGGCCAGGCGCAGCAGGAGCGAGGCGTAGGCTCCGGCGTCGATCCCGCTCGCGAGCACGTGCCGGTCGGCGGCCAGTTCCTGTTCGCGACGATCTTTCGCCGCGGCCACCCAGGCCAGCGGGTTCGGCCAGTGCAGCGCCAGCACGAGGCTGCGGAATACGGCGAACGGTCCGTCCCGTCCGATCACATGGGCGAGTTCATGGCGCACCACCGCCCGGCGCGTCTCCTCATCCCATTCCCGGGACTCCGCGGGCAGCACGAGGGTCGGCCGACGCCCGACCCCCACCAGGCACGGCCCTGGCGCCCCGGGGTGTACCGCCAGCACCGGAAGCCGGGCCACCCCCAAGGCGACGGCTTCTTCCCCGAGTGTCTCCAGCCACGCCGGATCATCGACCGCCACCGCCGCCCGCCGCCAGCGCGCCGCCACCCCGAATCCCCACGCCAGCCATGCGCCCGCGGCCACCACCCCGGCCAGCCACACGGCCACCACCCACTGCCGCCCGGTCCAAACCGGGAGTCGGGGGCTCGCCGGGTGGGCCGGCGACCCGCCTTCCGTGGTAGGATCAGCCGGCATCGACTCGGGTGCGGTGGGCTCCGCCTCGACCCCCACCGCCGGAGCCAAGCCGGCCTCCACCGAGGCCATCACCCGACGGGTCGGCTCCGCCCAGGTCCAATGCCACAGCGCCGGCGCCAGGCTCAGCAACGTCATCGCCCCCAGGACCAGCCAGCCGGCACGCCAGAAGCGCCTCCCGCCACGCGCCCCCCAGCGTGCCAGGACCAGACACATCCCCAGCCAGGCCACCCCCTTGCCCAGCCCTTCGACGATCCAGTGAAACAACGTGTCATTCATCAGCATCAGTCCTTTTTCGTTTCGGCGATCAGCGCTTCCAGGCGCGCCACTTCTTCGGCATCCAACGGCCGTCCACGCAGGTCCAGCAGTCCACTCACCGCGTTCACCACCGACCCCTGGAAAAACGTCTCCACCACCCGCCGCAACGCCGATTTCGCCGCCACCGCCGGCCGCTTCGCCGCCTCGTAGACCAGCGCCTTCCCCTCCCGCTCCGCCCTCAACCACCCCTTCCGCACCAAAATCCCCAACAGCGTCCGCACCGTCGAATACGCCGGCGCATCCGGCAACTCACTCATCACCCGCCGCGCTGTCACCCGCCCCACCCGATACACCACATCCATCAACTGACGCTCCCGCCGGCTCAATACCCCGTCATCACCCTCCGTCTCAAAAGTTGCGTCCATACGCTCATTTTTGAGCAGAGCGCTTCCTTTGGTCAACCAGCAATCTGTCAAATTTTTCGCATGTCTGTACGGCGGCCATTATCCCGCCATAAATGGGTGTCTTGAATTTCGTCTGGCCCCCCGATCATGCCTCATAGCCAACAACCGAGAGGTTCGGGACGCGTTGGAATTCCTCGGTATTTCGCGTCACCACGCCCATGTCGTGGACCAGCGCGGTGGCGGCAATCCAGAGATCATTGGTCCCGATGAGGCCTCCCCGGGCGGCGAGGTGCCGGAACAGTTCGCCGTAGACCCACGATATTTCCAAGCTCCATGGAAGCACCGGGTAGGGCCGGCACAACCGCTCCCAGTCACGCCTTGGCGAGGCGGATTTCCCGCAGGCCAACTCGCCGGCAATCGTATAGGTGATGAAAAAGCTCTCGTCAGCCCGGGAGGCGAAGAACCGGTCGATCGTGGTGGTCAGGCCGCGTCTGGCCTCGCGTTCGGCTACAATGATGAAATTCGTGTCGAGGATCAGGCCCATGGATCCTCCGGGTGGCGGTCCACGGCGGCCGCGTGTTCCACCGCATCCAGATACCTCTCACTGACGCGGCTGCCACCCTTGTGAAAATAGTCACGCAGCGCGGCACCCGTGACCGGAGCATCCACCCAGACGGCACGGCGCACCACTTCCGTAAACGATTCGCCGCCGCGCTTCGCGCGCCGCAGTTTTTCGTACGCATCCAGCTCCAGCGTGATGGTCCTCGTGGCCATACACGAAAAAAGCACGAAACATCCGGAAGTCAAGGGCCCCGACTCCGGGGGTGACATGGAAACCGCTCTGTGAAAGGATGGCTTTCCCATGACCCTGCGTGCCCTGCCGGCGACGGCCGCCCTCTGTGTATCCCTCGTCCCGACGGCCGGAATCCCCGCCGTCGCCGCCGCCGACCTTACCCTGGGCGACCGGACGTTTTCGTTTCCCGACGACTACACCCTGGAGGTGGCGGCCGGCCCGCCGTTGGTCGACCGCCCGATGGAAGGCGACTTCGACCCGCGGGGGCGGCTGTATGTGACCGAGTCGTCCGGGAGCAACGAGCCGGTGGAAGAGCAGTTGAAAAAACGTCCGCACCGGGTGCTGCGGCTGACCGACTCGGATGGCGACGGGAAATTTGACCAGCGAACGGTATTTGCTGACGGCCTGATGTTTCCGGAGGGGTGTCTGTGGCATGAGGGGTCGGTGTACGTGGCCGCGCCGCCGCAGATCTGGAAGCTGACGGATGCCGACGACGACGGGGTGGCGGAAAAACGCGAGGTCTGGTTCGACGGCAAGACGCTGACCGGATGCGCCAACGACCTGCATGGGCCGTACCGCGGGCCGGACGGCTGGATCTACTGGTGCAAGGGTGCCTTTGCCGAACAGACGTACGACCTGCCCGGCCGTCCCGGCTGGAAATCATCCGCTGCGCACGTCTTCCGCGCCCGTGCCGGTGCAGCCGGGCCGGAGTCGCTGGAGCCGGTCTTCACCGCGGGCATGGACAACCCGGTCGGCCTGGCGTGGACACCGGAAGGCGAGATGATCGTGGCCGGCACGTTCCTCCAGCACCCTGGCGGCGGCCGGCGCGACGGTCTGATCCACGCTGTACGCGGCGGCGTCTGGGGCAAAGACCATGATGTGCTCGACCCCCATCCGCGCACCGGTGCCCTGATGCCGCCGATGACCCACCTCGGCCCGGCCGCCCCCGCCGGCCTGGCCCGCTACGGCCGCGACCTGCTCTGCGCGCAGTTCAACATGCGCAAGGTCAGCCGCCATGCGCTCACGCCCGCCGGCGCGACCTACTCGACGGCCGACACTGATTTCCTGAGCTGCGACCACCCCGATTTCCACCCCACCGACGTCTTCCAGGCACCCGACGGCAGCGTGCTGGTCATCGACACCGGCGGATGGTACAAGCTCTGCTGTCCGACGTCCCAGATCGCCAAGCCCCAGGCGCTCGGAGCCGTCTACCGGCTGCGCCGGAAAGGCGGTGAACTGCCCACCGAACCGCCCCCGCCACAATGGACGCCCCCACCGGCCGACGACCCCGCCGCGGCCATGGCCGGGCTCGCCGACCCGAACCCGCACGTCCGTCGCCGCGCCGCCGAGTCACTGGCCGTCCGCCCGGACCCGCAGGGGGCCGCCAGTGCCGCACTCCTTCGCGCCCTGGAGGCCTCTGACGTCGACCGTTTCCTCTTCCACGCCCTCACCAACGCCCTGCGGGAAATCGGCAACCCCACCGCCACCCGCCCGGGGCTCACCCACCCGCACCCCGCCGTGCGCGCCGCCGCCCTCTATGCCCTCGATCAGATACCCGGCGGTTCCGTGGCGTTGACCGACGTGCTTCCCGCCCTTGACGACGGCGAGGAGCGCGTCCGGGATGCCGCTCACTTTGTTCTCGGACGACACCCGGACTGGGCCGACCAGCTCACCGACTGGATCGATTCCCGGCTGGCCACCCCGGATGCCGGCGGCGAGCCGCTGCGGCGCGTGCTCCGGGCTGTCGGCGACCGCGAAAGCCTCCACCAACACCTTGGGGCCACGCTCGCCGCCAGTCCCTCGCCCCCGGCCCGCCGGGTTCTCCTCGACACCATGGTCGCTCTGCGTCTGCCCGAACTTCCGGACGCCTGGAGACCCGGCCTGCAATCGATACTGACCGCCGGCAGCCCGACCGAGCAATCCACCGCCCTCGCCGTGATCCGGCACGCCGCACCCCAAAGCCGCTCGGCTTTCTCCGCAGCCCTGGAAAAACTCGCCCGGGACCCGCAAAAGCCCGCGGAAATCCGCCTCGCCGCCCTCGCCGCCACCGACGGCCCGTTGAACGAGGACGCCTTTACCTTCACCCTGACACGCCTCCATGACCCGGCCACCGCCACCACCGCCGCCGAGGTGCTGGCCGCCCGCCCGCTCGACCCGCCCCAGCTGCGCCAGCTTGCCACGACCTTTCCCGACGCCGGCCTGCTCGAGCGACCGACCCTGCTGAAGGCATTCGCCGGTCAAGCGGACGAAGCTGCCGGCCTTGCCCTCGTCGCCGCCCTCGACCGGACCCGCACCCTCGCCACCACCCCGCCCGACATCCTTCGTGCCACGTTCACCGGCTTCCCGCCGTCGGTCCACGGCGCCCTCGCCTCGGCCCGGGAGAAATCACAACCGCCCGACCAGGCGGCCCGCCTCGCCGAACTGGAAACCACCCTGCCTCCGGGGGCCCCCGATCGCGGGCTCATCGTCTTCCAAAGCACCCGGGCCGCCTGCGCCACCTGCCACCCGCTCGGCTACAAAGGCGGCACCCTGGGACCGGACCTCAGCAAGGTCGGCGCCATCCGCACCCGCCGCGACCTCATCGAAGCCATCGTCTTTCCCGGTGCCAGCTTCGTCCGCAGCTACGAAACAGTCGAAGTCACCCGCCACGACGGCACCCTGCTCCATGGCATCGTCACCGCTCAGGGTGGCGACTCGCTGACCTTGACCACCGGCGCCGCAACCCCGCCGGTCCGCGTCGCCCGCTCCGACATCAAACATATCAGCCCCGGCACCTTCTCCCTCATGCCCCAGGGAATCGATCAGATCCTCTCCGCGCAGGAACTCGCCGATGTCGTCGCGTATCTGCAGTCGAAACAATAAACCCGCGCCACCGATTCGTCGCGCCACCATCCGCCGACGCACCATTTTCCTTTGCAGATGAAGGGGCACCCCGTACGTCTGTCCTCTTCACCTCACATCCCTATGTCCAGCCCCGCACTTCCGGCCGCCCCGTGGTGGCGCTCCCTGTCCCGCTACCACTGGTTTGTCTTCGCGATGGCGTCGCTGGCATGGCTCTTCGACTGCCTCGACCAGCAGTTGTTCCTGCTCGCGCGCAATCCGGCCATGAAAGCGCTGCACCCTGAGGGCACCGATCCCGCCGTGCTCAAAACTGCCGGCAGCATGGCCACCATGTGGTTCGTCATCGGCTGGGCCGTCGGCGGCCTCGTCTTCGGTGCCATCGGCGACCGCATCGGACGCGCCCGCACCCTCGCCCTCACCGTGCTCATCTACTCTCTTTTTACCGGCTTTTCCGCCTTCGCGAAATCGCCGGCCATGTTCGACTTCTTCCGGTTCCTCACCGGTCTGGGCGTCGGCGGCGTCTTCGGACTGGCTGTCGCCCTGGTCGCCGACGCCCTGCCCGACGCCGCACGCCCGCACGCCCTCGGCCTGCTGCAGGCGCTTTCCGCCGTTGGCAACGTCCTCGCCGGTATCATTGCCATCACCATCGGCTGGCTGGAAACCTGGAAAATCGCCCCCGGCAGCGCCTGGAGCTGGATGTTCCTCATCGGCGCCCTGCCCGCTTTCCTCTGCGTCTTCATCCAGCTCCGCCTCAAGGAACCGGAAAAATGGGTCAAGGCCCGCGAAGCCGGCCGTGCCACCGGCGTCAAATTCGGCAGTTACACCGCCCTGCTCGGCAACCCCCGCTGGTGCCGCCGCGCCATGGTCGGCATGACGCTGTGCATCGCCGGCGTCGTCGGTCTCTGGGGTATCGGGTTCTTCAGCCCCGAACTCGTCGGCGACGTCCTCGGACGCGCCCTGCGCGCCGAAAACGTGGACCCCAAGGAAATCCCCGGACGCACCCTGATGTGGACCGGCATCAACATGGTCATCCAGAACACCGGTGCCTTCGCCGGCATGCTCGTCTTCACCAAGTACGCCGCCCGCTTCGGCCGCAAATCCGTCTTCGCCGTGGCTTACATCTGCGCCATGCTCGCCACCCTGCTCTTCTTCCGGTTCTTCAACGACCGCGGCGACCTCTGGATGAGCGGTGTCATGGGGTTCTTCCAGCTCGCCCTCTTCGCCGGTTTCGCCATCTACCTGCCGGAATTGTTCCCGACCAGCCTGCGCAGCACCGGCACCAGTTTCTGCTACAACGTCGGCCGCTTCATCGCCGCCTCCGGCCCGTTCACCCTCGGTATCCTGCAGGCCCGCCTCGCCGAAAAGGCCGTCACCGCCCTGCCTGCCGCCGCCGATGCCGCCATGAAAACCGAAGCCAAATTACAGGCGTTCCGCGACGCCGCTTCGTGGATGAGCCTCGTCTTTCTCATCGGCCTGCTCGCCCTCCCGTTCGCCCCGGAAACCAAGGACCAGCCGCTTCCCGAGGAATAATACCGCTTATCCACCTCTCCTCCGTCCTCCCGACGGTTCATCCTTCATCCTTCATCCTTCACCATCATGTCCCCCGCCGTCGTCAACTTCGCCCCAGAACCCCGCAGCGTCGAACTCCGCGAAAAGGAAAAACCGATCATCGGCGACGATGACGTTCTCCTCGAAGTCGCCGCCGTCGGCGTCTGCGGCAGCGACCTGCACCAATGGACATCGTCCCACTCGTGGCCGGTCAACTACCCGGTCGTGCTCGGCCATGAGTTCGGCGGCGTCATCGCCGAGGTCGGATCAAACGTCCGGAACTGGAAGGAAGGCGACCGCGTGGTCAGCGAAACCGCCGCCGTCATTTCCGCCGACAACCCGATGACCCGCCGCGGGCTCTACAACCTCGACCCGACCCGCAAAGGGTTCGGCTACGGGGTGGACGGGGCCATGACCCGGTGGACCCGCGTGCCGGCCCGCTGTCTGCACCGCGTGCCCGATTCCCTGCCACTGGAAATCGCCTGCCTCACCGAACCCTGCAGCGTGGCCTACAACGCCGTCATCGAAAACACCCGCCTCAAACCCGGTGACCGCGTCGTCGTCCTCGGCCCCGGCACCATCGGCATCCTCTGCGCCGCCGTCGCCCGCCTCGCCGGGGCCGAGGTCGCCATCGTCGGCCTGGAAAATGACCGCGGACGCCTCACCATCGCCGAAACCCACTACGGGTGCACCGGCATCGTCGGCGACGCCACCGCCTGGGCCCGCCAGCGCGACGGCCTCGGCGCCGACGTCGTCATCGACGCCGCCGGCCACTCCAGCACCCTCAAAACCGCCATGGATCTCGTCCGCCCGGCCGGCTGGATCACCAAAGTCGGCTGGGGGCCGCAGCCGCTCCACTTCAACATTGATCCGCTGGTCCAGAAAAATGTCACCCTCCAGGGCAGCTTCAGTCACAACTGGCCGGTCTGGGAACGCGTCCTCGCCCTGCTGACCAACGGCTCGCTTGCCGTGCGCCCGATCATCGGGGGCCAGTGGGACCTTGATGAGTGGCCGGAAGCCTTCGAAAAGATGCA
>JALRGF010000739.1 GCA_023253495.1 Verrucomicrobiales bacterium | reverse complement strand
CAACGTCATCTCCATGGCCGGCATCGCCTTCGCCATCGGCATGACCGTCGACAACACCATCGTCGTGCTCGAGAGCATCCAGCAGGAGCGGCAGAAGGGGAAGTCACGCTTCCAGGCCGCGCTCGACGGCACCCGCGCCGTCTGGGCCGCCGTGCTCTCCGGCACCATGACCACGGTGCTCGTCTTCCTGCCGCTGCTCTTCGTCAAGGAGGAGGCGGGCCAGCTGTTCTCCGACATCGGCATCGCCATCTCCGCCTCCATCCTCGTCTCCATGCTCGTCGCCGTCACCCTCGTGCCGGTCGCCTGCTCCCGCCTGCCCGAACGGAACACCGGCCGGAACCCGGCCGCCCGCCAAACGCTCCCGCGCCCGCTGGCATGGCTGCTGGAATCCCCGGTGCGCCGGCTCGCCTGCCTGGTCATCACCATCGCCGCCACCCTCGGCATCGTGCTCCGCCTCACCCCGGCCGCGGAATACCTGCCCGAAGGCGAGGAAGCCAAGTCGTTTTCGTCCATGATCGCCCCGCCCGGCTACAGCCTGAAGGAAATGGACCGCATCGCCCGGGAGCTGCAGGACGAGCTCCTGCCGTACCGCCAGCACGAGCCGGACCGTTTCGACCGCGGCGAGACCAAGGTCCCCGCCCTCGAGCGCCTCACCATCATCGCCCAGCCCCAGTCGCTCCGCGTCATCGCCGAAACCAAGGACCCCCGGCACATCGATGCCTTCATGGACATCATCGACGAGCGCTTCCGCGCCTATCCCGGCATGCGCGCCTTCTCGTCGCGCGGATCCATCATTTCCAGCAACGACGGCGGCACCCGCGCGGTCAATCTCGACATCAGCGGGCCGGACCTGCCCGCTGTCTACGAAAGCGCCCAGCGGGCCTACCGCCGCGCCGAGCAGGTGATGGACACCGCCCGCATCAATTCCACCCCGTCCTCGCTCACCCTCGGCCAGCCGCTGCTGGAAATCCGCCCGCGCTGGGAACGCCTTGCCGAAGCCGGCCTCGGGGCCCGCGAATTCGGCTACGCCGTGGCCGCCCTCACCGACGGCGCGTTCGTCGACGAGTTCATCCTCGACGACGACAAGATCGATGTCTTCCTCTTCAGCCAGGCGGTCACCGACCAGTCGCTCGACCGCATCCGCGACTTCAGCATCCACACCCCGCAGGGGGCCGTGCTGCCGCTGCACGCGCTGGCCGACGTGCATGAAACCGTCGACACCGCCACCATCCGCCGCGTCGACGGCCGCCGCACCGTCACCCTCAACATCATTCCGCCCCGCTCGATCCCGCTGGAGTCCGCCGTCGAAATCGTGCGCGAGCAGGTGGTGGCCGACCTGCGCCAGAACAACGCCCTGCCTCCCGGCGTGACCATCGATGTGGCCGGCGCGGCCGACCAGCTCGACGCCACCCGCGCCTCGCTCGGCCTGAACCTCTGGATCGCCGTCGCGCTCTGCTACCTGCAGCTGGTGATCATCTACCGCCATTGGGGCGACCCGCTGATCATCCTGCTGACCGTCCCCCTCGGCATCAGCGGCGGCATCGGCGGGCTCTGGCTCATGAACACCCTCGGAGCCTGGCTGCCGCAGATCGGTCTGCCGGCCATCCGCCAGCCGTTCGACATGATCACCATGCTCGGATTCCTCATCCTCCTTGGCACCGCCGTCAACAACCCCATCCTCATCGTTGACCGCGCCATGGAAAACCACCGGCAGCTCGGCCTCGATCCCGTGAGCGCCGTCAAGGACGCCGTCGCCACCCGCCTGCGCCCGATCCTCATGACCACCTCCACCACCCTGCTCGGCCTCGCCCCGACCGTCTTTCTCCCCGGGGCCGGCACCGAACTCTACCGCGGCCTCGGCGCCATCGTGCTCTTCGGCCTCGGATTCACCTCTCTGGTCGCCCTCACCTTCCTGCCCGCCCTGCTCATCACCCTGATGTCCATCACCCGCCGCTCCCGACCGCCGCTGACCACCCCCCTCCCACCCGCCTGAACGAATTTTTCATCCTTCATCCTTCATTTTTCCCTCTCCGGCCACAACCTCCCGGCCCGATGCCATCCGGTCACCAGCGCTCGGAAAGCCGCGGCCGGCGGCGTGCCGCCCGCGGCCGGCCAGACGAGGCTGAGGTCGACATGCCGCAGCGGATGCAGCGGACGGAAAACCAGCGGCGCCCCGGCCCCGAGGGCGGCCACACTTTCCGCGATCACCCCGAGCCCGGCTCCGGCCTCGACGTAACTGAGCACCGTGCTGACCACACTGGGGGTGTGCGCCACCAGGGGTGTGACCCGCGCCTCGCGGCAGGCGGCCATGATTTCATCGTGCAGGCTGCCCCCCTCGCGTCGCGACAGCACCACCAGCGGCTGCCCGTCCAGATCCGCCCAGCGCAGGCGCCGGCGCGCCGCCAGTGCGTGGTCGGCCGGCAGCACCGCGCTCAATCGCTCGCGGCGCAGCAGCAGCGTGCGCAGGCCGAGCGCCTCGTGCGCCGCCACCGGACGGGTCAGGCCGAGCGACAGCCGCCCCGCGGCGACCATTTCGCAGACCCGCTCCGGGGTGCGTTCCTCAAGGTGTACCGTCACCCGCGGGTACTGCCGGCGGTACTCCGCCAGCAACCGCCCGAGAAACGCGGCCGTCGGCGCCCCGATGTAGCCGACGCGCACCTCGCCCTCCTCCCCCCGCACCGTGCGCCGCACGCGCCGCAACGCCTCGTCATACCGCAACAAGACCGCCCCCGCCTCATGCAGCAGCACCGAGCCCGCCTCGGTCAGACGCACCGCCCGCCGCGTGCGCTCCAGCAGCACGGCCCCCAGCTCGTCCTCCAGCTCCCGCACCACCCGGCTCAACGCCGGCTGGGCGACGCGCAGCCGCTTCGCCGCCCGGGTGAAACTGAGTTCCTCGGCCACCGCCTGGAAATAGCGCAACTGACGCAGGTCCATGGTTCATCCTAGCCGCAATCGCCCGGCGGCGCATCCGCCTCCCCGCGTCTTCCCCGGCTGCCGTTCTTCCCGGCCTCCGGCCGCCGGCGGCGGCACCGGGAAAGCCGCGCCGCGGCCCCGGTCATTTTTATAACGTTTCGGCATCACTGGCATCACAAAAAATGACTTTTGGCATGAAACAACCGATGATCCTGTTGATTACCGCCTCAGGCATCCATGAACAACCTGCAACTTGCCATCCACTTCTTCCTCCAGCTCGCCGTGATCCTCACGGCCTGCCGGGTGGTCGGCCTGATCGCGGCCCGCTTCGGGCAGCCCCAGGTGGTGGCGGAAATGATCACCGGTGTGCTGCTCGGGCCGTCGCTCTTCGGACTGCTCTTTCCCGGTGTGCAGCAGTGGCTCTTTCCTTGGGACCCGCAGCAGGCGACCCGCGACACCCAGAGCTACCTGTTCCCCGCCTCCCAGCTCGGGCTGGCGCTCTACATGTTCATCGTCGGCATGGAATTCCGGATGGACATCATCCGCCGGAATTTCCGGTCCTCCCTCGCCGTCTCCCTCGCCGGCATGGCCGCGCCCTTCGCGCTGGGGGCCGCGCTGGCGTGGGCGGTCCACGGGCGGACGGAACTCGGCCTGTTTCCGCCCGGGGTGCCGCTGGCCTCCGCGATGATTTTCCTCGGCGCCTGTCTGTGCATCACCGCGTTCCCGATGCTGGCGCGCATCATTCATTTCAAAGGGCTGGCCGGCACCACCATGGGCACCGTGGCCATCGGCGCCGGAGCCATTGACGACGCCATGGCCTGGTGCCTGCTGGCCGTGGTGCTGGCCAAACTCGACAATGACTGGTCCCGCGCCCTGCTCAATATCGGCGGAGGGGTGGGATTTGCCGTCGTCACCCTGATGATCGTCCGGCCGCTGCTGGCCCGGGCGGAAAAATGGATGGTCCGTGACGGGGCGCTCACCGAAGGAGGATTTGTCTCCGGCCTCGCCTTGATGTGTCTCGGGGCGTGGTGGACGGATTTTATCCACCTGCACGCCGTTTTCGGAGCCTTTGTCATGGGGGCGGCCATGCCGCGCGGGGTGGTGGCCCGGGACCTGATTGCCCGCATCCAGCCGCTGGCCGTCGCCCTGCTGCTCCCGCTCTTCTTCACGTATTCCGGGCTGAATACCAAAATCGGCCTGCTCAATTCCGGCACCCTCTGGCTCGTCTGCGGCGCGGTCCTGGCGGCGGCCGTGCTCGGCAAGGGGGTCGCCTGCTGGCTGGCCGCCCGCGCCACCGGTATCAGCAACCGCGAAGCTCTCGGCATCGGCACCCTCATGAATGCCCGTGGGCTGATGGAACTCATCATCATCAATATCGGCCTCCAGAAGGGCGTCATCTCCGAAGGCCTCTTTGCCACCCTCGTGGTCATGGCCGTCATCACCACCCTCATGGCGTCCCCGCTCTTCGAGCGCCTCGTCGGATCCGGGCGGGACCAGCCGCTCCCCGAACCGGACGAACCGGTCCCGCACCGCACCGGGGAACCGACGCCGATCGGAGGACGTACCTGAAACAACCGCCGATGATCTGAACCCGCCTCTTCCGCCTGCCGCTCCGCTTTCCCAGCCACCCATTCCCCTCTCATTCCTGCCATCCCGCACCGCCATCCCCATGAACGCCCATCCCCACGATTCCACCGACTGCGATGTCCTCATCATCGGTGCCGGACCGGCCGGCACCAGCGCCGCCATCGTGCTCGCCGAACACGGCCACCGCGTCCTCGTCCTCGAACGCGAGAAGTTCCCGCGCTACCACATCGGCGAATCACTCATCCCGTTCTGTTTCGGCCCGCTCGAACGCCTGGGCATGATCCCGCGCCTGCGCGCGTCGGCATTCGTCAAGAAGTACAGCGTGTGCTTCGTCCAGCCCGACGGCCATGCTTCCCAGCCGTTTTATTTCTTCAATCGGTATGACCGCGACACCATTGCCCAGAGCTGGCAGGTGGTGCGCTCGGAGTTTGACCAGATGATGGTCGAGCGCGCGCGGGAAGCCGGGGCGGAGGTACGCGAGGAGACGACCGTCCACGGACTGATCCGCGACGACGACGGACGGGTCACCGGCGTCACTGCCAGCGACCGCCACAAGCGACCGTTGACCATCCGGGCGCGCCTGACCATCGATGCCACCGGCAAGGAGGCGCTGACCAGCAATCAGCTCGGCTGGCGTCAGAAGGATCCGTACCTGAACAAGATTGCGATCTGGACGTACTACGAGGGCTCGACCAGGGGCACCGGCATTGACGAGGGTCAGACGACAGTCGCCTTCGTGCCGGAAAAAGGATGGTTCTGGCATATACCGCAGCACAACGACCGCGTCAGCGTGGGCGTAGTCGCCGAGGGCAAATACCTCACCCGCGGCGGCCTCAAGGATCCGCAGGCGATGTTCGAGCGCGAGATCGGCGAAAACGCGTGGATCCGGGACCGCCTCGCCACCGGCCGCTGCACCGGCGAATACTGGGTGACCAGCGAATACTCGCGCCACTCGCGCCACTGCGCCGCTCCCGGGCTGTTGCTGGTCGGCGACGCTTTTGCTTTTCTCGACCCGGTTTTCAGCTCCGGGGTGATGCTGGCGCTGAAGAGCGGGGTGGTGGCCGGCGACGCTGTGCATGAGGCGCTGGTGGCCGGCGATCTTTCGCCGGAACGGTTTGCCGCATACGGGGCGCAGATGCGCCTGGGCATCGAAAACATGCGCAAGCTCGTCTACGCGTTTTACAAGCCGAACTTCGGGTTCAAGGACGTCATCGACCGCCATCCGGAAGCCGCCGCCCTTCTCACCGACTGCCTGTCCGGCGATGTCGGCAAGGATTTCACGCAGCTGTGGACTTGGTTGGAGGAACTGGTCGATCTGCCGGACGACCTGCCGTACGGCGCGCCGCTTGCCACGCCGGCCGGCACCCCGGCCGCAGCGGCGGCGGCGGCCTGAGAAGCACGGCGCGATCGGACTGCTCCCGCTTCACGGGCCGGCCGGCGGCTGCCAAGGCACGGCGCCGCCCCGGTGAATGTGAACGCGCAGCGCGGCCGCCAGTTCTCTGACGATTTCGGGGCGGGCTGCCGCGAGGTCGGTGGATTCCTGCGGGTCGTGGCGCAGATTGTACAGTTCCAGCGGACGGTACGGGTCGTTCTGCAGCAGTTTCCACTCGCCGCGGATCAGGGCTTCATAACTCTTCCCGCCGTAGGCCGGGCCGCCCTCACGGCGCACGAAATAGAGGTCGCGCGGACTGCCGGGCGCGCCCCCTTCGAGCACCGGAACCTGGCTGACCGCGTCCAGTCCGTCGGGAACTGCCATGCCGGCCGCCTCCAGAAATGTCGGAAACACATCAAAAACCTGCCCGGCAGCATCGCTGCGCGCCCCGGCGGATACGCACCCCGGCCAGCGCACCACAAACGGTACCCGCAGCCCGCCATCATAGTGGCTTTGTTTCCCTCCGCGCCACGGCGCATTGCTCTGCGCATGCGGCAGGGAACCTCCGTTGTCCGACGTGAAGACGACCACGGTATTCCCGGCCAGGCCGGCTTCGCCCAGCGTGTCGAGGACCCGCCCCAAGGCATCGTCCAGGTGTTCGACAAAGGCCACGTTGCGGGCGCGTTTTTCCTCGAGGTCCGGTGCCCGCCGGCGCACCTCCGCCAACCGGTCCGCCGGCGGTTCGATGGGAAAGTGCGGCGCGGTGTACGAGAGAAAAAGGAAAAACGGTTCGCGACCGGTGGCGCGCTGCCGCAGCCAGGCGCAGGCCCAGTCGGTGAAAAGGTCGGTTGAGTGTCCCTCGGCGCTGATTTCCTCTCCGTTCCGCCGGAGGTAGTTTTGTCCGTGGCGCCGGTGGGTGGTGTGGCTGTCCATCATGTCGCCGAGAAACCCGTGAAAATGATCAAAGCCCCTCTCGTTGGGCGTGTTGGGGGAGGTCAGGCCGAGGTGCCATTTGCCGACCAGAGCGGTGGCATAGCCCGCGCCGCGCAGGACCCCGGCAAGGGTCGGCACCGCCGGGTCCAGATACCCCCAGGAGTCGGCCGGATCCGTGCGGATGACGCCGGGCACGCCGACGCGGTCCGGGTGACGCCCGGTGAGCAGCGCGGCACGCGTCGGGGAACACACCGTGCTGTTGGACCGCATGGTGGTGAAGAGCATGCCGTCCGCCGCCAGGGCGTCGATCCGCGGCGTGAGCACGTCCGTCGCCCCGTAAGCCGACACGTCGCCGCACCCGAGGTCATCAGCCACCACCAGCAGGAAGTTCGGGCGCGGCGCCGCTGAAGCCGCGGCCGCGACCGCCAGCACCAGCATCATCATGCTCACAACCCACCGGTGACGGTGAGACTTTTTCATCGGGTGCCTGATGATCATTTCCGGCTTCATGGGATCCGCGGTTTCAGCGGGGTGCGGCCGTCGCGGTCCACCGGGTACAGCGCGTCGCACGCCTCCAGCGCAGCCGCCATCCCCTGCATCTGGCGCCGGAGTTCCTCCGGATGGGTGGCGGCAAGATCAACCGACTCGGAAGGATCATCGCCGAGGTGAAACAACTGATACGGCGAGCCACCGGAAACCGCCGACGGAAAATAATGATACACCACTTTCCACGGCCCATTGCGGAAGCTGGTGAAATGATCAGAGCGGTGCGGGGCATGCGGGTAGTGCATCAGAAAGGTCTCGGGGCGCGACCGATCACGGCGGCCGGCCAGCAGCGGGTCAAGCGCCACGCCGTCAATGGTGTGACCGGGCGGCAGCGCCACGCCGGCCGCACCCGCGAGGGTGGGAAACAGGTCGTGGACCGCCGCCAGCTGCCTCTGGGTGACGCCGGCGGCCACCGGCAGCCGCCGCTGGTGCGGGTTGTCAGCGTCGGGGGCGGCCCAGGCGATGAGGCACGGCACGCGCATCCCGCCTTCGTAGTGCGATCCTTTTTTCCCGCGCAGCGGGGCGGCGCAGGCGATCTCGTGCGGTCCGCCCAGCGGCGCATCCGTGCCGTTGTCGCCGAGAAACACGACAAGCGTGTTGCCGGCAATCCCCAGCGCATCCAGGCGGTCGAGCACCATGCCCAGGGAGGCGTCCACGCCCTCAACAAGGGTGGCAAATGCCCGGGCCGGCTCCGGCCGACCGGACGCGGCATACCCGTCAGCATACCGCGGGTCGGCATCAAACGGTGCATGCACCGCATACTGCGCGAAGTGCAGGAAAAACGGCCGCCCCTCGTGCACCGCCTCCTCCATCCGCGCCACCGCCTCCCGCGTCAGCGCCTCCGTCAGAAACACCTCGCTGCCGTGGTACTTCTCCAGATCCGGCACGGCATGCGTCGCCCTCGGACCGCCCGCACCGTAATTCTTCCGCCCGTGATAGCTGCCGGGCTGGCCGATCGACGCCCCCCCGATGGACACGTCAAACCCGAGGTTCCGCGGGTCTTCACCATCCGTCCCCCGGGGACCGAAATGCCCTTTGCCGACATGCACGGTGCGGTAGCCGGCGCGCTGCAGCAGCCGCGGCAGCGTCACCGAATCCCTGTCAAGTCCGCGCCAGTTCCACTCCGGCGGAGCGCCCGGTCCCCCATTGTCCCGATCCGGGTTGATCCAGTTGGTGGTGCGATGGCGCGCCGCATTCCGACCGGTCAGCAGCGAGATCCGGCTCGGTGAGCAAACGCTCATCGCACAGAACTGGCTGAACCGGACCCCCCGCGCCGCCAGCCGCTCCATCGCCGGCGTGCGGTAAAATCCGTTCAGTGGATGACACACCGGCCGCCCGCCCGCATCGCTCAGAGACGGTACCGACGTGTCCATCACCCCCATGTCATCCACCATCATGACCACCAGGTTCGGCGGAGCCGACGACGGGACAGCGCCCGCGGCCGCCCCCCCGGAAGCCGCCGCCATCAGCAGAATCACATGAAGAATCACACCGCATTTCACCCCACCGCACCCGCCATGGCCAGCAAAAGAACCGGAATGCCAGAGGCAGGGCCAAGCCCCCCACCCGCACCACGAATTCCTTGCCTCGCCCCGCTTTTCCGCTAAGAGGCTCCACCCGCCCGCCCCCGGGCGACCGGACACTTCCGCCACCCCATCGAATCACTCTCATGCCCAAGGAAACCACGCTCGTCCTCTGCAAACCCGACTGCGTCACCAAAAACCTCGTCGGTGACGTGCTCACCCGCTTCGCGCAGCAAGGGCTGCGCCTCCGCGGCATCAAAATGATGACGCTCAGCGACGCCCTGCTCAAGGAACACTACGCCCACATCGCCGACCGCCCGTTCTTCCCCGAAATCGTCTCCTTCATGCAGAGCAGCCCGGTCGTGGCCGTCGCCCTCGAAGGCGAGTCCGCCATCACCCGCGTTCGCGATCTGCTCGGCCCCACCGACTCCCGCAAGGCCGATCCCGGCACCATCCGCGGCGACCTCGGCGTCGATCAGATGGTCAACGTCTGTCACGCCAGCGACAGCCCGGAGGCCGCTGCCGCCGAACTGCAGCGCTTTTTCCGCGACGGCGAATTGTTCGCCTGAGCTGTGGCGCCCATCCCTCCGCCTCCGGCCCTTTGACAGCGATCCGGTCCGGCGGAGACTGAACGGACGGCTCTCCTGCCGCCCGCATGACCCTGACCGACCCCGACGACCAGAGTGCCCTCGAACGCGCCTTCGCGCTGCTGGAGGAGCCGAGCTTCGCCGCCAAGGCGACGCGGGCGCTCGGCGAACCGGTGGCCCAGGCCATGACCCTGCTGCCGGCCGGATGGTCGGAAAAAGTGGTGGTCACCACCGAGGCCGCGCTCGGCAAGGCGCTGGACGCGGCCGTGCTCACCCTGCGCCCGGGCTCCCGTGCGACCTCCTCCCCGTTCGCTCACAAAGTCTTTTCCGGATTGAGCGGCGCCGCCGGCGGCGCCTTCGGCCTGCCGGCCCTTGCCGTCGAACTGCCGATCTCCCTGATCATCATGCTGCGGTCGATCGCGGACATTGCGCGCAGCGAGGGCGAGACGGTGCGGGAGTCGGCCACCAAGCTCGCTTGCCTCGAGGTGCTCGCCCTCGGCGGAGTCGGGCAGACCCGCGACCCGCGGCGCCACGGGTACTACGCCGTCCGCCTCGCCCTCGCCTCCGCCGTCAGCGAGGCCACCCGTTTCGTCGCCCAGAAAGGCGTGGTCGCCCACGGGGCACCGCCTCTGGTGCGCCTGGTATCCCAGATTGCCACGCGCCTGAGCATCCAGGTCACGGAGAAAGCGGCCGCCCAGGCACTGCCGTTGATCGGGGCCGCCGGGGGCGCCGTCATCAACCTGATGTTCATCGACCATTTCCAGGATATGGCCCGCGGACATTTTGCCATCCGCCGGCTGGAGCGCCGCCACGGCCCCGAAGCCGTGCGCGGCGCTTATGAGGCGCTGCGCGCCCGGCCGCCCCCCCCCCCCC
>JALRGF010000735.1 GCA_023253495.1 Verrucomicrobiales bacterium | reverse complement strand
GCCGGCGGGGAGGCCCAGCGGATCCGGCTGGCGTCGCAGGTGGGGAGCGGGCTGGTCGGGGTCCTCTACGTGCTCGACGAGCCGTCGATCGGCCTCCACCAGCGGGACAACTCCCGCCTCATCGCGACCCTCGAGAGGCTCCGGGACCTTGGCAACACGGTGCTGGTGGTCGAGCACGACGAGCAGACGATGCGCGCCGCCGACTGGCTGGTCGACCTCGGGCCCGGCGCCGGCCCGCACGGCGGTGAATTGCTCGCCGCCGGTCCGCCCGCCGCCGTCGCCTGCGACCCGCACTCGCTCACCGGCCGCTACCTCTCGGAATCCCGTCCCCACCGCTCCACCCGCCGCCACCCGTCCCAGCTCACCACCGACCACCTCGTCGTCCACGAAGCCTCCGAACATAACCTCAAAAACGTGACCGTCCGCTTCCCGGTCGGTCTGCTCACCTGCGTCACCGGGGTTTCGGGCAGCGGGAAAAGCACGCTTGTCGACGATATCCTCCGGCGTGCCCTCGCCCGCCGGTTCTACCACGCCAAGGACACCCCCGGCCGGCATCGCGAGATCACCGGGCTGGAACATTTTGACAAACTGGTAGTCGTCGATCAGGACCCGATCGGCCGCAGCCCGCGCAGCAACCCGGTGACCTACCTCGGCGTCTTCACGGAAATCCGGAAACTGTTCGCCGCGCTGCCGGCCTCCAAGGTGCGCGGATTCACCGCCGGTACGTTTTCGTTCAATACCAAAGGCGGCCGCTGCGAGGCCTGTGAAGGCGACGGCCAGCTGCGCATCGACATGCACTTCCTCACCGACGTCTTCATCACCTGCGACGCCTGTGGCGGCCGCCGCTACCAGCGCGACGTTCTCGACGTCACCTACAAAGGCCGGTCGGTGGCGGATGTGCTCGCCATGAGCTTCGACGAGGCCGCCGCCTTCTTCCGCCCGGTCCCCCAGATCTCGGAAAAACTGCGTACGGTCGGCCGCGTCGGGCTCGGGTACCTGCACCTAGGCCAGGGCGCCAATACCCTCTCCGGCGGCGAAGCCCAACGCCTGAAACTCGCCGCCGAACTGGGCAAACGTGCCACCGGCCGCACCCTCTATCTGCTCGACGAACCCACCACCGGTCTCCACTTTCAGGACATCGAGGTCCTGCTCGACGTGCTCTTCCGGCTCCGCGACGCCGGCAATACCCTTGTTGTCATCGAACACAACCTCGATGTCATCCGCGCCGCCGACTGGATCGTCGACCTCGGCCCCGGCGGTGGTGAGGCCGGGGGTCAGCTGGTCGTCGAAGGTCCCCCGGAAGCCATCGCCACCTGCGCCGCCAGCGAAACCGGCCGCTTCCTGCGGCGCGGGCCGCCTCAACCGCCCGCCACCTCCACCCCTAAGGCCGGATCTTGTCCCACTGCAGCGACGACCGGCTGATGCCCGCCACCACCTGGCCCAGCAACGCGTCCGTCTGCGCCTCGGTCCGGACTACCGTGTCCGCTCCAGGAGCGGAAGCGGTGGTCGCGTCAAAGAGATAGTCGGTGAATGAGCTGCCCAGCAGCACGTAGGCCCAGCGCTGGTCGAATCCGCCGAACAGGCGGTCCCGCATGTCCGTCAGGGTCCGGTGATAATGGTCGGAAGTCACGGTGTGGCTGCCGATAAACCAATAATAAAAAACATGCTGCAGCCGGACCGGCCGTCCACTGCCATCCAGCACAAAGTCCCCCGTCGCCGGGTCCTTGATCTCCGTGTAACACCGGATCCGCGTCACCGGGACATCCCCCCGGTCCGTCTTCAGAATCCGCGGTTCCAGCTTCAACTCCTTGAACCCCTGCGCCGGCAGGCACCGCTCCGGCCGGTGAATGCTGTCGTTCAGGTCGTGCCCGGAAAGCACAATCGACGCCTGCACCGCCAGCAGATCCGCAAACGTCGCCAGCCGGGGGTCGCTGATCACCGGCTGCTTGGTGTCGACATCCGACAGATAATACCGCTTTTTCGCAAATTCCGTGTCGGGTGCCAGCATCCGATGCTCCTCCTCACTCACCGGCATCGGTACCCCATGCCAGTACTGAAAGGTGTTGGCCCCCTCCGCATCCCGGGTCCAGAAGGTCAGGTTCTCCGGCAGCTCCATGCGGACCGCCGCCTCCCGCGCCACCTCCGACCGCGGCAGCATGAAGGCAAGGGACAAGGTGCCCAGCACCACCGCCAGCAGAATGGCCAGCCGGCGGGTCGATGAAGCAGGGACAGGATCAGCAGTCATGCGGTGGATCACGGAAACCGGGAGAATCTGGCACTCAGGGGGTGGCCGGAGGACTGACCGGCCCGGCCCCTCCTCCCACCGCCGGTGTCCGGCGGATCACCACCGTGCGGCGGCCCCGGTGGTTCAGCAGCCAGTCGACCGCCGCCAGTCCGGTCAGCCCGACAATCAGGAAAAACAGAAATCCCGACCCCTCATGATACGTCTTGGCCGCAAAATCCTTCGAGAAATACTCGGCCACCACCAGAATGCTCGCCACCCGCAGGCAGTTGCTGACAATGGCCAGCGGGACCGAACACGCGAAAAGAACGATCTTTTTCCACAGCGTCTTCTGGGTCAGGTGCGCATACACTGCACTGACCAGGGTCAGCGCCATCAGCGAACGCACTCCGCTGCACCCTTCCGCAATGTTGAAGGTCCATTTACCCAGCGGAATGGAGTAAATGTCGTTGCCCGACAGGCTGGCCTCAATGCCGAACACCTTGCTCAGGTAATACGCCGACTTCGTCGCCAACAGCTGCAGGCCGTTGGTCGCCTGAATCATGCCAGGCACCGGAATCACGAAATACAACAACAACACCGGAAACGCCAGCAGCCGCGCCGACGCCCATCCGCGCCACCACGCCAGCCCGCCCAATACCATCAACGGCAGCCCGGCCAACGCCACACGCGGCTGAAACGTGCGCACCGCCGCCACAAAAAACAAACCGCCCACCACCACCAGCGCCAACCCCCACGCCGCCGGCCGCACCGGCGCCGCCAGGACCTGCGGCAACCGCCGGGCCACCAGAAACACAAACAGAAAAGGCACCATGTACCCGTGCTCATACCCGGTCCGCGGATTCCACGTGCTGACCAGCCACGAAAACGCCGACATCGCATGCCGCGGCCCGAAACTCTGCACCCAACCGTAAAAATACACCAGGCTCACCACCACCCCGATCACCAACGCCGCCGTCACCGGCTGCCGGCGTCCCTCCTCCACCAGTTGACGCAACGCCCCCCCCACCGCCCGCGCCAGGCCGGGCTTCACAGAAGGTGTCAGAACGGGGGTCGGCACGGCAGCCATCGCGAAGAGATCCTAAACGACCCCGCCCCGCCCCGCCACGGAAAACGCACGCCCCCAAGGAGCCGCCCTCAAAGGAACGAAGGGCCCCGCAGAGACACAAACGAGCAGAAGAGGAAAGTCCCTTGTCCCAAATGACCCGGGCCCCCGGCCGGCCCCGCGGGATTGGAGGCAGAGAGAGCCGTCCTGGTATCGGTATTTTCCCGCCGACCGGGTTTTCACGGGCGCGCGAGGACACGCAGGAATGGCCCGGTTTCCGACGGCAGGCTGAGGGTGAGCGTGCGTTCAGTGGCGGCGGCGGGCAGGGATTCGCGGTCAATCCAGAAGACCAGGTCGCGGCTTGACTGAAGGACG